>JALZID010000324.1 GCA_030860485.1 Pseudomonadota bacterium
GCAGATCATCGAGAAGGTCGACCGGGCGCGGGTCAAGATGGAGCAGATCAAGCCCGGATCCACCCTGCCCCGAGGGAAAAACAAGAAGGGATAATCTGTAAAGTTATTCAAGGGACACTACACTAGCGCAACGGATTGATGACCGAGCCCTTCTCCACTTGATTCGCCAATGGCTCAAAGCCGGGATCCTCGACACGGACGGGAAAATCCTGCACCCGGAGGCGGAGACGCCACAGGGAGGCGCAGGACCGCACGGGCGGAAATGGGCGCCGAGAATTCAAACAGCGTCTCACCGGTGATGGTATACTTCAAATGGTCTGATCCCCAAGCGATATCCGATTCACTCCGGTTCAGCCCTCGATCCGACAACTCTCCTTGGCGCTCGGTCGCCCGAGAAGCGAAAACACCCCGACACTTGGCGCCTTGGGCCGATGCAGGCCCGAAAAATCCCCGATTCTAGACCGACGACTCGCATGCTTGACAGCTCACTGGCCCAACACTACCATTCTTCGAGACGAAAAGGGTGCTTATTCTTCCTATACCCATACCCTACCGACTACTCGTGCGGCTTCGCGCTCAACGATCGTCGGGGGTGAGAGCGGTAAAACTATCTGATTGCTCGTTGTCACATGAACCATGATCGCGCTTCTTCGATTTTGCGGCCGCTATTCGTCACAAGACAATAGTGTGGGAATGAGGGTTGCCGGCGCTCCGGCTCTTGCTTTGAATGCGGATGATCGGCAAGTAGCAACCATCTCAGCGCACGGCTCGCTTGCAGCCGACAGAACTGGTACGAAACGGCGGCGTATGACGGAACAGTTCGGCCAACCTTTCTGCGTGATCGCGCTCGATGCGATTCAGAGGTCGCCAATCTTTTGAAATCAACGAGGAGAGATTCATGCGGTACCGCCGATTCATTCGAACATCGTCATTCCTGCTCGCCGTCGTAGCGTTAGGGGCGCTCGCCTCTGCCTGCACCCGCGGCGCTCGTGAAAACTGCCGCGCCCGTGTATTTCGAGGTCGCTGACGGCTCGCATCCGCACGACGTCGCAGCCGCGCCGACACCTGGCGGGCCGGTGTTTTTCACGGCGCAACGCACCGGCAAACTCGGCGTCCTCGATGCTAAGACCGGCAAGGTCGAGGAAGTCCCGCTCGGCCAGGGCTCTGCGCCGCATGGCGTGATCGTCGGGCCCGACGGCGCGCCGTGGATCACCGACAGCGGGTAGAACGCGATCGTACGCGTCGACCCCAAAACGCGTGAAGTGCGCCGCTGGCCGTTACGCGAGGATGCCGCTAATGCGAATCTCAACACCGCCACGTTCGACCAGCGCGGCCGTATCTGGTTTACCGGACAAAACGGATTCTACGGACGGCTCGATCCTGCGACCAACGACATGAAGGTGTGGAAAGCCCCGCGCGGTCGCGGGCCGTACGGCATCACGACCACGCCGCGTGGAGAGGTTTATTACGCGTCACTCGCCGGCAATCACATTGCCCGCATCGATGTCGAAACCGGCGAAGCCACCGTCATCGAACCGCCGACGCCGGCGCAGGGTGCGCGGCGCGTCTGGTCCGATTCGCGCGGCCGCATCTGGGTAAGTTACTGGAACACCGGCCAAGTCGGCATGTACGACCCGGCGACGCGTGCGTGGCGCGAATGGAAGCTGCCGGGCGGTAAGCCGCACGCGTACTCGGTGTGGATCGACGACGAGGATAAGGTATGGTTGACCGAGTGGAGCGCGAACGCCATCGTCAAATTCGATCCGATCACGCAGAAGTTCGAAAGCTTCCCGTCGAATCGCGAGAACGCGACCGTGCGGCAGATGCTCGGCCGTACGGGTGAAGCGTGGGGCGCGGAATCGGGAGTCGATCGGTTGGTGATGGTGCCGGCGCGATAGCCTGAACCACAGCACATCTATGGGCGCACCCAAGTCGCGCACCTTCAAGCCCGCCTTCTCTCGCGGGATCGAGCGTCATCGGCAACGATGAGGTCAGCGCGTATCTCCAACATCCCGTCGCGACTGGAAAACCTCCCTCGTCGACCAACCGTCCCCCTCGGTACCTGGTAGCAGGTCGCGTCTGCTACTCTCCTGGTAGCACCCTGCTACCGCCCCTGCTGCCCGCCATGCTTGCCGGTGCTAGCCCGGATTTCTCACCGGTGGTATGGAACAAGGCCGTACCTCGTAGCATAATATGTTCTGGATCAGCAGGTTATGCCGACATACGAGGACGGCCTTATGAACACAGAGTGTAGCGCAGAGCGGATAGACTTTCACGGTCTTAGAGGGCGGGGGGTGGTGGGGCGGTTCGATGGGGGGCGGATCAGTTCGGATGGGGGTTGTGTTCTTTTGCGCGAAGTGGAAGAGCGGACCCACAGGAACCGAGCTCGCGCAAGCGCAATGCGGCACGATCCGCCTGAAACTCTTCAAGATCGGGGCCCAGGTTCGACTCAGTGTGCGCAAGATCTGGATCGCCTTCTCCGAGTCATATCCCTATGCGCGTCTCTTCCAGGCCGTGCTTGACCGATTGTGGCAAATCCCATTGACCTGCTAGTCGTCACGATTGAGCCCGTCACTCCCCGCCTGTCCGCACCCTGAAACGGCGTGAAGGGGTAGTCTTGCCTGAGATCATACCTTGCTCCACAGCACCCGCAATTCTCAACAATAACCGCTTCCCATTCACTCGATTGACCCCGTTCGGCGTCCGTACCGAAGCGGTTAATCTGAGGCGTTGCCGTTCTAATCTGATCTTCTTTGCTCCTTTCTCTTTATCTCTTTGATTAAAGTGGAAAGGGTGGCACTATGTGGCGCATTGTGTACCCATGTTTATGAAGCGCATGGTGTTGACAGTGCGTGGTTCGTATGCCAATAATTAGTGGCCATGTACATCGACATCGTCCCCAACCGCAACTCCCCGCCCGCCATCCTCTTGCGCGAGTCCTACCGCGAGGGAAAGAAGGTCCTCCAACGGACCATCGCCAATCTCAGCGAGGTGCCGAGAAACGTCGTCGAAGGACTGCGCATCCTGTTGCGTGGCGGCGCGGTCGTGGAGCACTTCGAGGACAGCTTCGAGCTCGAGCGCTCTCTCCCCCACGGGCACGTTGCGGCCGTGCTCGGTACGCTTTGCAAGCTCAAGCTCGATATGCTCATCGCCCCGGAACCGTCCGAGGAACGCAATCGGGTAGTAGCGATGGTCGTGGCCCGGATCCTCGATCCGCGCCGTGTAGAGGGCCTGGGCATCGGTCTCTTGTACCTCGCAGAGCTCGGCCAAGGTGCTCGTGCTCGTTTCCTCGTCGAGCCCCCGAGCCGTCGCGAGCTTGGAGCCGGCCGCCGGTCTCTTGGGTTCGAGGGCAAGGGCCGCCCCGATCCGGTCGGCTGAGCGACGCCTCTTGAATAGGTGACTCACGTCCGTCCGGGTCCAGCCTCGGCATTTCGCTCACCCACATGGCGCCCTCCTCCCGCCGTCGGGGCTGTCCACGGCGACCGACAGCCGGCGCCAGTCCTTCCCGCTTTCCGAGCGGCGCAGCTCCACGTCCTGGCCGAGCCGGCCTTGCGGGGCGCAGTATATGCCCTTCATGCGCGGGCTCGAAAGGAGGCTTTTCCAGGTCCCCATGACCTCTGCGAGTGATTCGCGCTCGGCTCGCTCTGTAATCGCGCACCGCTTCCAGTACGCAATATCAATGTTGCGAAGTATGTAACTATCGATCTTCCCGCGCAGTATCACTGATTCACATCTCTGTTCTTGGGGGAAAGCTCCGCAACATTTTTCATGCAGCTTTAAGTAATTGAACGACCTTGTCAATAGAGTCATCGGCCTTGTGCAAGGCGGCTTCGATTGGACTCTTGGGTTGGAACTTTGGGTGCGGGCGATGACGAAATAGGGTGTTCGCCAGGGGCCCGCATAGACGCTGATGGAAGAGCACGAAGAGGAGTGCGAGTTTCACGCCCTTGGAGGTGAGGCGGTAGGCGTAGCGGGTACCATCGCGTTCGAGGAGTCCGTGGGCCCTCATCTTGCGGAGTTGCATCCTTGTATAATGGACAGCCCTGACATGCTGCGCGCTCATTCGCCGCTCACGCGGCGATCAGTGTGGAGTGATTCACTCGATGGGGGACGCACACCACACGCAACCCCAGAGAGTTCAGACGGCTGACGGGATCGTAGCGGATGCGGCCGACGGCACTCGCGAGGTCCGGAAGGCTGAACCAAGAGCCACCGCGCACCAAACGGGGGCATCGCCGGACGGGCACACATTTTCCAGTCGCTTGTACTCATTCAGGCACCACTCCCAAACAGTACCCGCCATGTCGACGGCCCCGACCGGTGACGCACCGATAGGATACATGTCTACCGCCGTCGTGCGCATTAGACCGCGTCGCGTAGGATGCGGGTCACGAGGCCCTCGTCGAAGCAGAGCCCCGCCACGGCCTCCGGGCCGGTGATCATCTCGTACAGGGCGGGTGTATCGGGTGTATGGAGCGAGTACGACGCCTGGGCCTGGCGCAACAACGTGGCCAGATGCGGATAGTCCAGGCAGCGTTGACAGGGCGCATGAGGGATCGGACGGAGCGATCCGGCCGAATACCACCGGGTGATCGCCGGAGAAGGCAGGGAATATGGGGGCAGCCAAGGTGCCGCCAAACTGCGGCGGGCATCCCCAAAATCTGGGGAAGACGAAGGGCAGGGCTGGATCTATCTACAGTCCTCGGTATGGCAGAGTTAGGCTCAGGTGCGGCGTCGCACGGTGAAAGATCAAAGCGCACGCATGTGCATCGCATACGACCCGTCCCGCGAGGCGTTGTTGCAGCCGGGCTTGCGTCCCACGCTTTTCAGAGCAGGCGACGCCGAGCGCCTTTCGATCGACGCCATCTGCGCCGAATGTTCCCGCCTTGTCTATCTTCGCTTCGAAAGTAGTGCAGCACATCGCGCCTTGCTGCTCGAGGCGCTTGCGCGGCTGGATGCCGTCGACTGGGAGGGGTTCGACGATCCTGCGACCGGTACGCAGGGGTATGCCGCGGTGCTGCCGGTGAGCGGCCACGCACTGGTCGTCTTCAGGGGGACTGAACCGGATCGCGTTTCGGACCTGGGCGCAGACCTAACTAAATGCGTCGATGGTCGAGGGGCCCACAGGCGGTGCGGTTCACGCTGGCTTCGCAGACGCTTTCAGGGGCGTTGGCTCCAAAGTCGGAAAGTGGCTGGACAATCACCGAGGCATGCAGGTCATCGTCACGGGCCACAGTCTGGGCGGTGCCTTGGCCACGCTTTCGGCATCGCAGTGGGCGGCATCGCGTCTGGTCACCTTCGGGTCGCCGAGAGTCGGGAATGTGGCATTTGTCGGGACCGTCAAGGCCGAAGCTGTGGCGCGATATGTCGACTGCTGCGACATCGTGACGCGCGTGCCGCCGGAGACTCCCTGGTACACGCACGTCGGAGCCACGATGTACATCGACAGTGCAGGCCAGCTGCGAACAAGCATGACCCAGGAGAAGATCGAGGCGGACAGAACGAGGGCGCGGATCGAGCATCTCCGGGACGAAGCGTGGCGCACGGGCGCCGTACTGGTTCGCGATCTGGCCGACCACGCGCCCATCAACTATGAACGCGCGCTCTTCCCCCCGTGTGAGGCCGGATGATGCTCATTGCCTACGTTCAGGTTGGACCCACCGGGGCGCGGTACAGGTTTGGGCGGGCATCTTCGAGACTGCGAATCCTCCGCAACCGACAATCAATGCCGGGGGGGCAGGGCCAACTCAGGGTACTGTCCCCGCTGCGGCCGATCCGCGACGATGACCGATGCGGTGGGTCAGCCACTGAACCATCGACCGATCCTGCAGCTCACCGGGTACAGTGGGGGGAACCTCGTACCGGGTCGAAGTTCGCGCGGACGCCGAAACGCGTTCGATAACGACCAGCGCGCTTCCCGACGCGCTTTCCGCAAAAGCGCAGTTCAGCGTGGGCCGCGGGGAGGGTGCGTAGCACGCACTTGATGCGCGGCACGTTCGAGGCACCGGTCTGGGCGAGCTGATCAGGATCGGGCCCTCGGGCCCGTCTCGTAGTTTGTGAAGAATTCTCCGGCACTCGGGATCCCGTGTTCAGGCGAGGCGAGGGCGATCTCGGCGCCACGAGCGTTTTTCTGGCGAACATCATCATGCCGAATTATGAAGTGACCCTGGAAGTCAATCTGGATCGGGTCGAGGAGATGGAAGGTTACATGCGCATGGAGCATATCCCCGAGATCCTGCGCACCGGTTGCTTTTCGCGCATCACCTTCGAACGCTCGGACTCGGGCCGCTTCCGCACGCGTTACGAGGCGGCGAGCCAAGAGGCTTTGGACGCCTATTTCCGCGCCCACGCGGAGCGCCTGCGCCAGGACTTCCGGAGGCGTTTCCCACAGGGCGTCGTGCCGTTACGCGAAGTCTGGACGGAGATCGAGCGCTGGGGTGGGGACCCGGAAAACGTTCGCTGATCCGCCGCCCGTGGAGCACAACACACAAAACCGATCTGGCGTTTACACCAGCCCGAAAAACGGCTGGACATCGACCAGGGTGCCGGGCTCGACCCGGCCCCAGTCGTGGGGCAGGACGATGAAGCAATCGGCCTCGCTCATCGAGCGCAGGATGGCGGAGCCCTGGGGTCCGGTCGGCCGGACCAGGAGGGCGCCTTGGGCGTCGCGGTCCAGGACCCCGCGCTGGTACTCCACCCGCCCGGGTTTCTTCTTCAGGGGTTTGGTGCAGCGCGCCTGCACGACGAGCGGTCGCCAGTTCGATTCACCCGCCATGCGCCGCAGGGCCGGTTGTACGAACTGATAATAGGTCGCCATGACCGACACCGGGTTGCCGGGGAGGCCGAAGAACACCGCCCCGCCCACCCGGCCGAAGGCGATTGGCCGGCCGGGTTTCGTGGCGACATTCCAGAACGCCACGCGCCCGACCGCGCCGAGCGTGTCGAGGATGAGATCGGCCTCGCCGACCGAGGCGCCGCCCGAGGTGATGAGCACATCGGCGCAGCCACCGGCCTCCTCGAAGGCGCTCGCGACCGCGTTCGGCGCATCCGGCACGACGCCCATGTCGATAGCCTCGGCCCCGAGCCTCGTGAGCACGCCGTAGAGCGTGTAGCGGTTGCTGTCGTATACGGCACCCGGGACCAGCGGCTCGCCGATCGAGCGCAACTCGTCCCCGGTCGAGAAGAAGGCCACCCGCAGCCGCCGGTGAACGGTGATCTCGCCTATCCCGAGTGAGGCCACCAGGCCGAGATCGGCCGGCGTGAGGCGCCGGCCGGCCTGGAGCGCCACCTGGCCGGTAGCCAGGTCCTCGCCGGCGGGTCGGACATTGTCTCCGGCGCGGCCGGGGCCGATCCGGATCGTGTCCTTCCCGAGGGGTTCCACACGCTCCTGCATGAGCACCGTGTCCGCGCCCTCGGGCACGATCGCCCCGGTCATGATGCGTACGCATTGCCCCGTGCCGACCACGCCCTCGAATGGTCTGCCCGCGAACGCCGCGCCGAGCACCTCGAGCTCGCGCGTCCCCGCGCTCGGCAGATCGGCGCCCCGCAGGGCATAACCGTCCATTGCGGCATTGGCATGGCCGGGGACGGGGAGCGGCGAACGGACCTCGCGGGCGAGGACCCGGCCGAGCGCGCCGCGTAAGGCGACGCGCTCGCAGCCGGGGATGATCGCGATGTCCGCGTGGATCCGAGCGAGCGCCTCCTCGACCGGCAAGGCCCCCGCGTCGTGCTCGTCCAAGCAACTGGGTTGGGGCAGCGCCGTTTCCGGATTCAGCATGGCGCGACCCCGCGCAGGCGGTCCTCCGCGGCCGTGATGTCCGCGGGCGTATTGACGTTGATGAAGGCCTCCGGGGTGTCGGAGAAGTCGCAGAGCACGTGGGGGTGCTGCCGGTACCAGGGATCCACCTTGCGCTCGCCCTCGTGCAGATAGCAGAGGAGCGAGTCGAGCAGGCTGCACCGCATGAGGGCGAAGACCGGCTGGAGGCGCTCGCCGTCATGCGCGATGCCGATGTCCGCGGCCTCTCTCTTCAGCATGCGATAGAGGCGCAGGGCGAGATCCGCGGGGACGAAGGGCGAGTCGCACGGGGCGGTCACGATATAGGACGTGCGCGCCGCGCGGAGCGCCGTCGCGATCCCGACCAGCGGTCCGCAATAGCCTTCCAATAGATCGGGCAGGACCCGGTAGCCGTACCGTGCATACTCTGCCAGATGGCGGTTGGCGTTGATGATGATGTCCGCGACCTGAGGTTCCAGGGCCTCGATCACGTGCTGGACCATGGCCTTGCCCGCGAGCGACAGGAGGCCCTTGTCCCGCCCGCCCATGCGCGTGGCCCGGCCGCCGGCGAGGATGACGCCGGTGATGGTCGCGCGTTGCGCATCACGTCCCTGCCCGGGGATCGACATGGGTGTGCCGTTCATTGGGATACATCCGCTATTATTGCAGCGGGTTTCGCATTGACAAGCGTCGCGGTGGGCGCGACGGTCGGGAGAGAAGGGCGATGAACGAAGAGACCATGAACCTGGAGATCCGCAAGTTCCTGAAGCGCGTGGGTGTCACCTCGCAGCGCGAGATCGAGCAGGCGGTCCGGGGCGCGATCGCCGCGGGCCGCATCAAAGGGGACGAGGCGCTATCCGTGCGGGTGACCTTGGAGGTGGCCGAGCTGGGGGTCCGCCATGTGATGGACGATACTGTAGCGCTGGAATGATGGGGGGGCCCTTGGGGGGTACCCCGCCCAGGGGGCCCCCCCAAGGGCAGCCAGCCCCGGAGCTCAGGACTTGCCCGGGTCCTTCTGGGTATAGGCGGGGAAGGGCATCACGTTGCCACCGCCATCGCCCTTGATCGGGGTCACCTTGACCGGGCCTTCCTTCTCGACTTCGTCGATGCGGATGATGGCGTGCATCGGGATATAGCTCCGGCCGACGCCGGTGAACTCGGACTTCAGCTGCTCTTCCGCGGGGTCCAGGACCAGGGACGTGCGCGTGCCGAATACCAGATCCCCTATCTCCACGAACCCGAACAACCCGACCTCGTATACCCGGCCTTGGTTATGGAAGATCACCTTGTAGATACTCCGCTTGGACTTCGAGGTCGCCCTGCTTGAGCCCGGGCCGATCGTAGCATAAAGGATGGACGGGATCGGCGCGGGGATACAACCGCTCCGGCCCGGTGCAGCAAGAGGTACGCCACTTCACCGATTCCGCTGGCTCATTGCGATGCCCGGACGCGATCCAAGACGCTGCCCCGGTCCTCGTGATCCCAATCCGGGCCACCGTCCTCGATACTCGTGATGAACCGTTCGATGTCCGCCAACAAAACCTCCGTTCCTGCCAGAAAGGCGTCGTTGTGTCCCCCCTGGCGCTTGACGAACTGCTTGTGGCCGGGGGCCGCCGCGAACAGGCGTTCCCCATGCTCATAGGGCACGATCTCGTCGTCCGGGCTGTGGATCACGAGCACGGGACAGCGCACCCGGGAGAGCCGCTCGATCGTCGGGTAGTAGACGCGTAGAAAGAGGCGCGCGGGAAACCACGGATAGAAATGGCCGGCCAGCTCGCGCATGGTCGTGAAGCCCGATTCCAGGATGAGCCCCGCGGGACGTTCGCGGGTCGCGAGCCAGGTGGCCACGGCCCCGCCCAGGGACTCTCCGAACAGCACGATGCGGTCGGCCGCAATGCCGAGCGTCGTGCTCAGATATTCCCAGGCGGCCAGGGCATCGCGATAGGTGCCCTGCTCGGACGGGCTGCCGGAGCTTTCTCCGTAGCCGCGGTAATCGAGGATGAGCACCGCGAGCCCGAGGCCGTGCAAGGCATGCAAGGCCATCAGCCGGTGGGAAATGTTGCCGGCGTTACCGTGCAGGAACAGCACGGTCAACCGCGCCTCGGCCGCCGGGACATACCAACCCGAGAGTCGCACCCCGTCCTCAGCACGGATCTCGAGCGGCTCGTAGACCAGTCCCGCCTGGGTCGGCGTGGCCAGGATCTCTCGGGACGGAAAGAAAATGAAGGAGGACTGGAACAAGGTCATGGCTGCGACCAGGATCGCCCACACCGCGAAGGTCGCGCCGAGCGCGGACAGCAGGATCTCACGCATGGGGTCGTGCCGCGCTACGCGGACCGCCCAGGATCGCTCCTATAGATAAAACAGATGCATAAAACGACGCGGGCACCCCGCGACCGGTGCCGCAGGTAGACCCGCGCGTCAAATTGGGGGCCGAGGCCCCCCAGGTTATTGTTGTTTGATTAGGTGAAATCCCCGCCCTAGCGCTTCCAATTAAGCGCGATCAGAGTGCCGAAGCACACGAGGGACAAAATGAACAACACCCACATGGTAGCGTCAGGCATGATTACCTCCTTCCGATTTAGTTATAGGGTTCGACAGGGGAGGCGATGGCCTTCCCGGCCGGCTTGCGCACAACCCCCCGACTCTTAGCCTTGTAAAGCTCACCGTGGCAACGTGGGCCAGTTACGCAGCGTATAACCAGTACGTTCCCACTACTACAATACTCCAATTGATTCCTAGATGGAACCCATGGGCGGAACCCGCGCCGCTCGACACCGCGGGGGTCCGCCAGGGTCTCAAGCGCCAGGATCTCGAGTGCCAGGCCCTCAGGCGAACGAAGAACCGCGCAGCCGGGCCGAGATCTTCTCACGCGCCTCGGTGAGCAGCGAGTCCCGATCGAGGCCGTCGAGGATCTCCTGGACGACGCGTTTGGGCCCCAGCGGTCCCCAAGATCGCCCCTCTGCGAGATAGCGCTGCGCCGCCCGTCCGACCACGAGCGCCGAATAGTAGGCGACGGCCCCCTGGGTGGTGGCGGTGACCAAGGTCGAGAGTCCGGCCGTGCCGCCTTTGATCGCCGAGGCGACGAAATGCACGGCCCACACCGAGCCCATCACCAGCGCCATCTGCGCCGCGATGGTGGCGATGAGCCGGCCGGCCTCGGCCTTGCCCATGGGCAGGCCGTAGATCCGCGCGAGGTGGAGGACCAGGCCCACGTCCGCGGCCCCGGCCGCCAGCAGATCCGAGATGGGGATGGGGTTCAGGCCCACGACCACCCCTTTGACCAGACAGTAGCTGCGGATTACGGCGGCGGCCAGATCGCGCCGGATCGCCAATACCCGGGCGCTGATGGTGTCTGAGACCTCACCCGCGAAGAGCGTCGCATTGAGCGCCGCGAGGGCCTTCCCCTCGCTTTCCAAGATGGCCCACAGCGCCTCGCGCAGGGCCTGCACTTGCGGATCGGCGCGCCGTAGCGTCTCGGTCTCGCGACCCGATGCGTCGATCTCGATGTAGATGCGTGGACCCGGCTCGGCGGCACTGCAGACGATCCGATCGGACCCCACGAGCCCCCGGCAGCGGATTGTGAGCGCCTCGACCAGCACGGTGCGTTCGGCCTCTGTGTAGCGGTCGACCTTGTTGAAGACCAGTAGCAGCGGTTTGTGCTCCTCGGCGAGCACCCTGAGCGCCTGGATCTCCGTGGCGGAGGTGTCCCCATCGACCACGAACAGCACCAGATCGGAGCGGCGGCCGACCTCGCGCGCCATGCGCTCGCGGGCCTCGCCCTCGATGTCGTCGATGCCGGGGGTGTCGATCAGGAAGACGCCCCCGGCGCCCCGTTCGTGCGCCTGTCGTTCCTCCCAGCGGGCGGATTGCGGGGCGCGTGTCTCGCCGTGCAGCGGGCTGGTCGAGAACCGTCGCTCGCGAAGCAGGGCGTTGATGAGGGCCGATTTTCCGACCCCGACGCGCCCGAAGAGCGCGATGTGGATGTGGCCCTGCTCGAGCCGTTCGAGCATGGCCTGGACGTGGCCCAGCTCCTCCGACAGGCCGTCGCGCACCGCCGCCGGCAACTTGGGGTCCTCGACCAGCGCACGCAGGCTGTCGCGCGCCCGGCCGAGCTGGGAGTCCTCGCGCCCGCCCTCAGGGCTCACTGCGGTGCCCTTTTCCCGGCGCCAGGGCCAGCCGGACCAGCCGTTCCGCACGTGTTCCCAGATCCCCACTCAAGTCCTCCTCGAAGCGTTGCAAGGTAGCCTGCTCCCCGACATCTCCTTCGCGGGCCAGGCCCTCGGCCACCGCGTGCCCGAGACTCTCGAAGATGAGACCGTAACCCACGGCGTGCAAGGCCCCGCCCGCCACGGTGCCGAGGCCGGGAAAGGCCTTGAAGGCGTTGCCCGCGACCGCCAGCACCATCGGTAGGGCCTTGCGCGCCCGTTTCGTCGCGAGCCGCAGGAGGCGCGTCATGTCCACCTGCGGGCCGGAGACCTCGTAGAGCTCGCACAGGGAGCGCACCATGCCCACGGCGAGATAGCCCTGGATCACCAGATCGGTGCCGGGGGTCACGGCCACCAGCGCCCCGACCACCGCCTGGCGCGCATAGTCTCTCACGATCTCCTCGGCGCGCGTGCCGCGGTGCGCGGCGAGTGAGATGTCGAGCTTGTGAGCCGCGAGCCCGAGCACCGCCGTCTCGCGGCCCCGGAGCAGCGCCGTGCGGTCCTCACCCAGGATGCGCGCCAAGGCCGCGAGCAGCTCCGCGACGTTCGCCGGGACGGGCTCCACTGAGACGACTTCCTGGCCGTTCGCTCGGGTGCGCACGACCTCTCTCCGGCCGCCCGCCGACAGGGTGACCACCTCGCACCGCGGCGGCACCCGTTCCGCGATCCGCGCCCGCAGCGTGTCCCGATCGCGCTCGGTGTACCAATCTATCTTGTTGATGGCGACGATGACGGGCTTGCCGAGGGTGAGCAAGGCCGCGAGCTCGCGGTGCTGTGCACGGGTCAGGTCCGAATCGGTGAGATACACCACGGCGTGGGCGCGTAAGGCCTCCTCTCGGGCGACGGGGTCCAGGTCTCGTGCCGGATCGTTGCACCCGGGCAGATCGATGAGCACGACCTCCTCACCGTTCGGGGCGTGCCAGCGGTAACGCGTCACACTCCGGGTGGTCCCGGCGCGCGGATCGATGTCCACCCGGCAGCCTGGGAGGAGGGTCTGGACGAGGGAGGACTTGCCGCTCCCGACCTCGCCGAAGAGCGCGATAGAGAGCCGGGCCCCGTGCTCGGCGAGGCGGCCGAGCTCGGCGCGGGCCGAGCCGATGTCGGCGCCCTGGGCCTCGGCCTCGGCCATGCGCGCATGCAACTCGGCCGGGCTTTGCGGACTTTGCGGGGAGGGCGCGCGGTCGGATCTCTTGATCGGCTTTTTCGCGGGACGGGGTCGCAGGAGTCGCCAGAGCACGTACCCGACCCCGGCCGCGAGCAAGGCGACCAGGGCAACGTAGACCCCGACCAGCACGATCGGGGCCTCGGCCAAGCGCTCCCAGACGGAGAAGGCCAGGTCCGTGGCATAGAAGAGGCCGAGCAGGGCGAGGGCGAAGCCAAGGCTGAGCAGGGCCGCGAGCAGCGCTCGGAACAGCGTCACACCCCGCACGATGGCCTGGCGCTCCCGCCGCGCCGCACTCGGCGAAAACAATCTGATTGGTCGGGGGATGGATCGGGGGGATGGGTCGGGGGCATCGGATCCGCCCCTTACCGTCGAGCCCCCTACAGTTCGATCACCCGCTGGCGGTTGCGGCGCCGTAGCCAGATGACGATCGCCAGGATCAGCGTGACGAAGCCGGCGACGGCGCCGATCTCGGCACGGGACCAATTGAGCCCGACACCGTGACCGAGCTGAAACGGATAGCGCAAGACGTGTTTCTTTCCCGTCGAGTCCTGGATACCGACGATCTCCACGAAGTAACCGGGCGCGTTGAACTTGTGCTGCATGAGCACGGTACCGCTCGGATAGGTCTTGGACGGCAAGTGTCCGACGGGCTTGCCGCTGCCGTCGGCTTCGGGGTCCTGGGCCGCGTCCCACGATTCGGCCTCGATGACCCGCACCTCGGTCGGCATTTGACGGAGCGCGGGATCGGTGAAGTCCAAGGTCAAGGCCGTGTCCCCGGTCGTGGGGGCATCCTGGCAGAGCGGCCGGTCGCCGTAGGCCGGCTGAAAGATGCTGAAATGCACATCGTAGTCCGCGACCTTGCGCCAGCACTTCTCATCGTCCTGCGGCGGCGCCATAGCGGTGCCGGAAAATAGCAACGTCCCGACCACGACCGACGTCGCCATGATGCGAGATAGGCCCATAGCGTGCTCCTCGAAGGTTAAAAGTATCGTTTTTCCAGTTTATCCCCTTCGATGCCAACACTACTCCTTCCCTGCGCAAGATTCAAAGCATTCCGGGGGTGCCCCCGCCGGGCCGGCGTGCGCGCGCCCGCGGTGCCTCTACGCCGATGCCACCGTGGCGCTGGCGGACCGCTTCGAAAAGGCATACCGCGGCAGCCACCGAGACGTTGAGGCTCTCGACCGAGCCCCGCATCGGGATCTGCACCTTGTGATCACACAGCTCCCGCGTCAGTCGCCTGAGCCCGCGGCCCTCGCCGCCCACCACGATGGCCACGGGGCCGGTCAGGTCCGTGTCGAACAGACACTGTTCGGCGGTTCCCACCGCGCCGATCACGGTCACCCGGGCGTCGCGCAGCCCGCGCAAGGCGCGTGCGAGGTTGCCGGCCTGGATGAGGG
>JALZID010000325.1 GCA_030860485.1 Pseudomonadota bacterium
CGGGCTCAGGATAGATCTGTGGATGCTCCTCCTGGGCCATGCGGAGGAGGGCCGCACGCTCGTCGAAGAGGAGCGCCCGCGAGCTGGTCGTGCCTTGGTCTAGGGCGAGGAGATAGCGCATAAGGGCCGTATGGTACAGGGTCCGCGTCTACCGCGGCCCGTCTCATCGAAGGGTCCGACGAAGGCCACCCGAGCCGGATATCTCGATTCGTCCGGGATATGCCGCGGCTCATCCTGGAGCAGTCAGGACTACCTCATCACCGGTGGCGGCGCCGTCCTGGCCCTCGCGGCCCTGACCTGGCTCACGGGCTCGCTCACCTTGGGCTTCGCGCTCACCTGCGCCCTCGCCGTGACGATGATCGCGACCATGCTGCTCGGCAGCCTCCTGATCAAGAGCACCCCGCGGAGAGCGCTGCCGTTGCCAGACGCAGCAACCGCATGCTACGGTCAATACCGACAGCCTTCAAGGAAGAGCAACAGCTCAGTGACGATGGGCAAAGCGGTGCAGCCTGCGCCGGGAAAGCGCGACCCCTACGAGCGGCGGCGCCCCGAAGAAACTACCCTCTACCAGCTGGTACAGGAACACCTCGAGACCTTCTTGGCCCAAGTCGAGCTCGAGACCGGGGCAGGCCTACCCGATTTTGTCAAAGAGGAATTCGATGCCTTTCTTCAATGTGGCATCCTAGCCCACGGCTTTCTACGCCTGCGTTGCGCCGACTGCGCCCATGAAAAGCTCGTGGCCTTTTCCTGCAAGCGGCGTGGATTTTGTCCCGCCTGCGGCGCCAGGCGCATGGCGGAGACCGCCGCTCACCTGGTCGATCACGTCATCCCCCGGGTGCCGGTGCGGCAGTGGGTGCTCTCGTTTCCGATCCCGCTTCGCTTGCTGTTCGCTACACATCCCCAGTTGCTCGCGCCCGTCTTGCAGATCGTCCACCGGGTCATTGCCACATTTCTGATCAAACAAGCCGGACTCCAACGCACCCACACCGGCGCCGTCACGCTGATCCAGCGTTTCGGATCGGCCGCCAATCTCAATATCCATCTGCATTGCCTCGTGCTCGATGGGGTCTATCGCACCACCGGCGGTGTGCCGGTATTCCACGCCGTGCGCGCCCCCACCCCCGGCGAGCTGCAGGCCTTACTGCTTCGGATCGTCAAGCGCCTCATGAAGTTCTTGACGCGCAAGGGCTTCCTCATTGAAGAGCAGGGGATGACCTACCTCGCCAACACCGATCCGGATCTCGCGCTCGGGCCCCTGCGGGCGGCAGCTTGCACCTACCGCATTGCCCTCGGGCCCCGGGCGGGCCAGAAGGTGCTGAGCTTGCAAACCGTCCCGACACGAGAGCCGCCACTGACCCCCGTACGCTGTGTCAACGAGCAGGGCTTTAGCCTCCATGCCGAGGTGTGCTGCGGCGCCCATCAGCGCAAGAAACTCGAACACCTGTGCCGCTACATCACCCGCCCCGCCATCGCCAATGAACGGCTTGCACTCAACCGGGCCGGGCAGGTGGTGCTCACACTGAAGACACCCTATCGGGATGGCACGACCCATATCGTGATGTCACCGCTGGAATTCATACAACGACTCGCCGCGCTGGTTCCCCGTCCACGGTTGCATCTGATCCGCTTCCATGGCGTGCTCGCACCCAACGCCAGGCTACGTCCCGACATCATTCCATCCTTCGGGCGCGAAGCAGGCAACCTCCCTGTGCCTGGCTTTCCGAACGTGCCGGTCAACGTCAATACCCCCTCAGCGGACCACAGTGAGGTGCCCCCTCCCGCAGCACCTGCCCCCATGAGCTGGGCCCGGCTGCTCAAACGAGTGTTCGAGATCGATATGGAACACTGCTCCCAGTGCGGCGGCACCTTGAAGATCATCGCCGCCATCGAACATCCCCCCGTGATCGCCAAGATCCTCACCCATCTCGGCTTGCCCGCCCGAGCACCGCCCCGAGCAGCGGCCAGGGCCTTCGATCTATTCCAACTGGCCTGATCCCCCCTCCGATCCCCGATCCAATCCGGTTCAGCCCCTGCATTCGCTCGCTTGAAATTCCTATTCGCTATTCGCTCCTATTCGCTCGCCGACCACCCGCTCACCCCCTCACTGCCTGGTAGGAGGTCGCGTCTGCTACCCCCTGCCACCGAAGGATACGACCATGAATTCCGACGAAATACACGTAAAGCGATACCGAAAGGCATATGTGATAACAACCGGCATAGCGTGTTGACGCTGCTGTGGTTGAACGAGTTGGCGACGAAGAAACACACCGCTTGTGATCAACCCCCCAATTTGGGGGGATGCGCATAGTTAGCTAATACCGTATGTATTACCAATGCTGCCCGTCTTCCCGATTGGGCTCTGGATCTTCTCGTTCGTACCGATGCTTCATTCTCGTCAGAGAGTCAGGCTGCTCGGCCTCCTGCTGGCGCTTTCCCTGGTGCATGTGAGCCCTCCCGCGCAGGCTGGCGTGGGGCCGGGTGGTATCGACGCGGTTGGCGTCGCCGTGGTGCTGAAGAAACCGAAACCACCGAAACCACCGAAACCACCGAAACCACCGAAACCGCCGAAACCGCCCGCGCCGGAGCCACCGCCACCGCCGCCGCCACCACCGGAGGCACCGCCGCCAGCGCCGCCGTCGCCGCCGCTAAACCTTACCCTTGCCGTATCCGATGCGCCCGACCCGGCTACCACTGGCCGGCCCATCACCTATACCCTCATGATCCGGAACAACGGACCTAGGAGCGCCAGGGGCGTTAAGCTCACCGATGACCTGCCTGCGGGCGTCACGCGGGGGGCGGTCACGACGACTCAAGGCTCCTGCAGCGGCACCGACTCCGTAGGTTGCAACCTCGGCGGGATCGCAAGCGGCGCCCAGGCTACCGTGACCGTCAGCGTCACCCCTATGGCGCCGGGCACGATCACCAATCAGGCCTCGGTCGAGGCGAACGAGACCGATCCGAATGCGGGGAACAACTCGGTCTCGACCGCTACCACGGTCGTCGACGTGATCAGCACGACGCCGTTGGGTCTGGAGAATCCTCAGCCGGCCGGTTGCGAGCTTGTGAATGGGGAGATCGCCTGTCCTGAGACGACCTCCATCAGCTTCGATGTCGACATCCCAGCCGGCGCGAGTTTTATCGAGTTCGACTATGCGTTCTACGGCGCCGATGAAGGGGATTACGGGACCGTGTTCCTCGATGTCCCTGCGACAGTCTCCGAGCGGACAGGCCCGAGCGTCCTGCAAGGAAGCGCAGCACGGAACAACGGGCCTTCTGCTTCCGTGAGCCCTATCGCCGTGCTGTCACCCTCGAGCGCCCCGCCAGAAGGTCTCTTTCAGGGCTCAGGGCTTATTCCGTTGTCCAGCTCCCAGAAAGGGCGCAGGGCCATGATGACGATGTCCAACCACCCGACAGGTCAGCCAGGCTCTGTATTTCTCCTTCGGCATTTCCGCACCGTATCTGCATGTCCGGCAAGGTGTTTCGGCAAGCGTGCCACGATCTGCGGCACTGGCGGCCGCGATCGCCTAACGGGTACAGCGGGGAGGGATGTGATCGTCGGTCTGCAAGGCAACGACACCATCAAAGGGCTAGATGGCAACGACCTGATTTTGGAGGTAGCGGCAAGGATATGTTGTTCGGTGGTCGGGGAAGGGACCGGCTCGACGGAGGGCCGGGCAAGGATACCTGTATAGGCGGTGGCGGCGCTGATACCGCCGTCAGGTGCGAACAGAAGCGCGGGGTTCCTTAGGGGGAAGGGCGCTTCCACGGATGGTGGTCGTTTCTCGGCAAGATCGCTGGCCCTCGGGATCGAGGCGGCCCAGATCTTGCCTAAGGACAATTGGTTTGATATGGAGATTACACATGAAAAAAGCTCTCACGGCCGCTTGCGCGGTCACAATCCTAGTTGCATTGTCGGCACAGGATGCTTCGGCAGCCACGGCCGCGGAGCAGCCAGTTCAAGCATCGGGCGAGGCTACCGAGGAGATGCACGAGGCCAACGAGGCCGTCGGGAAGCTTACCGACGATACGGTGATAACGACGAAGGTCAAAGCGGCGCTGTCGCAAGACCCAGGCACGGCTGCCCTAGGGATCGGCGTGGACACCTTGATGGGCGGGGTGCGGCTGAGCGGATCTGTCGATAGTGTCGACAAAAAACAGAGAGCGCAAGATATCGCCGAGCGCGTAGACGGCGTTATCGCCGTGGACAATGCGCTGTCGGTGAAGTGATTGAACAAGCATTTCATCGTTATAACTGCCGTCATGGTTATCGGCCTGGTCGCACTATCGGCGACAGCGAATGGTCAGGAGACGTTTGAGACAGTCACCCCAGACTTTGTCGTGGCCTGCACCAGCACAGAGCAACTGTGTGATCCACCGTTTTCCGTGTCAGGTGAAATAGGATCGGTTCTCCAGGTACAGTACTTTGTTCGCAGTACTCATTGTTCGTCTGTAAGGGTTCATCTTTTCGTCGATGGAACCTTAAAGGTAACCACAGGGTTCTTAGGCTGGCCTGACGCTCCATCCCCATTTGCAGAATTACCATTGGATACAGGACTTGTTGATTTAGGACCTGTGTCGCCGGGCGCACATCTAATCAGTGTTCTGGCGGAAGGCCAAGTAAGCGGCTGTAATGTTGGCAAGCCTTCCAGTTGGGGTGGCAGCTTAAAAGTGCTCACTAACGCGCCCATTTCACCTCTTACCATAACGGTGCTACCTCCCGGCCTGCCTCCGGGCCAGCTTCCGGGCCAGCCTCCGGGCCAGCTTCTGGTCCAGCCTCCCGTCCTATGTAACGGACTGCCGGCGACCATCGTCGGGGACGGTAACAGCAACACGAACTTCGGGACCCCGGGCAATGATGTCATCCATGGCCTGGGCGGAAACGACACGATCGCCGGGCTCGGCGGCAACGATGTCATCTGCGGTGGTCCGGGTCGCGATAGCTTGTCCGGCAATAGCGGCAACGACAAGCTGTTCGGAGACGCGGGAAACGATGTCCTGAAGGGAGGAACAGGCCGGGATCGGCTGTTCGGGGAAAGTGGCAACGACGTCATGGATGGGGGACCGGGTTCCGATCGATGCGACGGCGGAAGCGGTACCGATAAGGCCAGACGCTGCGAAAGGACGACCCGCGTGCCCTGACCCCGCCCGAAGCGCGTCGGAAGAGCGCCGTCCCGGTCTCTCGACCCGGGGCAATGGCTGTATCGTGGGGGCCTAGCAATGAGCGCTAACCCATCAACACTCGAGGCCCGGTTATGACACAATGAGGGGCTCTGGCAACTCTTTCTTCCATAGCGCCCGGCCAGGCCATCGTTTCCTTCGCGCGACCACTCCAGGCCAGCATCGATCCGAATCCGTTCAGGCTGCTCATGATCGATTGACGGACCGACACGAACGGCGAGGCCAGGTTGTGGGACAAACCGCCTAGAGCCTGGACGGAACGATCCGCGCCAGCGCCGCCGACGACACAAGCATTGCGCTTTGGGACGTAAGTTAAGCGATGAGGGAATTACCATGGACGATGATATTTATCAAACAGGGCCCTCGCCAAGAAGGAATCCTACATATGGACGTATGAGTGTATGGCTTCTCTTCTATGTAGTTGCCGTCGCATTGGTGGCGTCGGCGAACGCACTAGCGGGTCCCTGCGATGCGCCTGTCCTTAATCCGATTGTATGTGAGAATTCAAAACCCGGTAACCCGCCCTCCGAGTGGGACATAAGCGGCGCTGGCGCCGCTAGTATCCAAGGATTTGCGACCGATATTAGCGTCAATCAGGGTGGAACCGTCAGATTTAAAATCGATACCGATGCGACAGCTTACCGGATCGATATTTACCGGCTGGGCTACTACAACGGAATGGGGGCTCGCCTGGTCGATACAGTTCTGCCTTCTGCGGCCCCACAGATTCAACCACTATGTTTCGGCGACTCCGCGACCGGACTCATCGACTGCGGTAATTGGCAAGAGTCGGCGGCATGGACAGTCCCGTCAGACGCCACGTCCGGGATTTATTTTGCGAAATTGGTACGTGAGGACGGAACGCCTGGAACGAGTCACATTGTTTTCGTTGTCCGAGACGACAATGGGGCTTCAGAATTGCTGTTCCAGACTTCCGACACCACCTGGCAAGCCTACAACGATTATGGTGGTAACAGTCTCTATACTGGGGCGCCCGTCGGCCGCGCTTACAAAGTAAGCTACAACCGCCCGTTTAACACACGTGGTAATCAATATAGTAGGGCTTGGTTATTTGGAGCTGAATATCCGATGGTACGCTGGATCGAGGCCAACGGCTACGACGTCAGCTATTCTACCGGAGTGGACAGCGATCGAAGAGGTGCGGAGCTTCTCGAGCATGCAGCTTTCCTTTCCGTTGGGCACGACGAATATTGGTCGGCGGCACAGCGGACAAACGTCGAAGCGGCACGTAATGCCGGAATTCACCTGGCCTTCTTTAGCGGCAATGAAGTCTTTTGGAAGACGCGATGGGAATCGAGCATCGACGGATCGGGTAAGCCGTATCGCACGCTGGTCTCGTACAAGGAAACACATGCTAACGCCAAGATCGATCCGCTTCCCAACGTGTGGACCGGTACCTGGCGCGATCCACGGTTCAGTCCGCCGGCGGATGGCGGTAGACCCGAAAATGCGCTTACGGGCACGATATTTACCATGAATTGCTGTAGGGAAGATTCCATCAAAGTGCCGGAGGCCCTTGGTAAGTTACGGTTCTGGCGGAATACGAGCGTAGCCACACTGGCGCCTGGCCAGGTTGCTACCTTAGCTCGTGGGGTGATTGGCTATGAGGCGGACGAAGCACTTGACAATGGTTTTCGGCCTCCTGGCTTAGTCAAGTTGTCGTCCACAACTTTGAATGTCGGCTCCTATCTTCTTGATTATGGATCGACTTATGGGTCCGGTACCGCTACGCACAGTTTAACGGAGTATCGGCATAGTAGCGGTGCATTAGTCTTCAGCGCAGGGACCATACGTTGGCCATGGGGATTGGATGTGAACCACGACTTTGATGCTGCGACACCAAACGTAACGACCACACCCGACATCCGTATGCAGCAGGCGACAGTTAACCTATTCGCCGATATGGGTGTACAACCAGCGACATTGCAAAGCGGTCTGGTCGCAGCCACACCGCCTCCACCGACCCTGACGGTGCTGTCGCCGAGCAGCGCCACTGCGGGCGGGTCAGGCTTCACGCTAACCACGACCGGAAGCAATTTCGTGAGAGGCTCTGTCGTGCGCTGGAACGGCGCCAACCGGACCACGACGTTCGTGAACCCGACGCAGCTCACTGCGGGGATCCCGGCCGCCGATATTGCGTCGCCCGGCGCTGCGCAAGTCGTCACCGCAGCGAATCCTGACGGTGCAGTCTCGAATGCACTGACATTCACGATCGCGCCACCGCCCCCTGATACTACACCGCCAACGGTGACGTCGGCGTTACCGGCTGACGGTGCCACGGGCGTCAGTACCACGACGACGGTGTCCGCAGGCTTCAGCGAGCCCATGGACCAGGCAACCATCAGCACCACGACCGTCAAGCTAGCGGCTGGGAGTAACCCCCCGGTGTCCGCCACGGTGACCTATACTGCGACGACCAAGACTGCGACGCTGACCCCGAGCAGTGCGTTGGGCGCGGGGGTGCTCTATACCGCCACGGTGCAAGGGGGCGCCGGTGGGGCGAAGGATGTGGCGGGCAATGCGTTGGCCACGGACTTCAGCTGGTCGTTTACGACGGCGACTACGCAGACGGTGCCGGTCGCGGTTGCTGACACGTTCCTTTACCGTGCCAAAAACCGCAAACAAAGGCGTAACCGGCGACGCATACTTCGCACGGTCAATGCACCCGGACCCCTGGGCCTCGGTGTCCTCGCCAACGACACGGATGCGGACAACCACCCGCTCACGGCGCAGTTGGTGAGCGGTAGCCTGACGGGTGGCGGCACGTTGAACCTGGCCAGCGACGGTTCGTTTACCTACCGCAGGGCCACGAACTCAAACACGGTGAGCTTCCGCTATCGGGCAAATGACGGCAGCGCGTTGAGTGAACCGGCAACCGGCACGACGGTGAACCTACGTGTCGATGCGGCGCCGACAACCGCTGGAGACAACTGCAGGTATAATCGCAGCGCCAATACGGTGACCCAACCCACACGTTGTACGGTGACGGGAACCCGAGTCGTTCAGATGAATGTGGTGCTAAACGACACCGACCCTAACGTGACCACTAATACACCGACCGATGGCGTCGGTCTAACGGTCGTTCCCGGCACAATGCTCATTACTGTAGCGGGCTCGGGCGTGACCGTCAATGCTAATTCAGCCTGCGGCCAGGGCGCCCTTGGGACGTTGGCGACGCGCGCGACCCTCACCAATAATTGCGACGGAACGGTAACCGTGACGATGAGAGCAATTAATATCCGACGAATCGTCTATAGCTACCGCGTACGCGACGACTTGGGTGCGCAGTCCGCCGCACAACAGGTTACTTTGCGTAGCGTTCCGTAACAGAGGGCTAAGACTTCCGAAGACGGGAATAGTCTGTACCGGCGAAAGGGTAGGCCCGTAGTACGGAGCAACAATCGGCAAGGCGCAAGTGGAGGTAGCGCTGTTCATATTGAACGCTACCAATCTACCTTACAGTTGCATAAAAACTTCAACCAACAGACAAATGGAGATTGTTGTGACGAACCAATATCAGCGTTTTAGCATCAGGCAGTTCCGTGACACCGGGATGAAAATCGGGACGATCAGCGTCGAAAACTGGGCTAGCTGGCCCCTTAAGCTAATCCTGGCGGTGTCGGTCTTAGCATTCACCGCATCGCCGGTTTTCGCTCAGGTCGCCGCCGATCCCAGAGCCCAGACAGGCGAGTGGTCGCCGGTAATGGATTGGCCGCTGATTGCGATGCACACGAACCTATTGAAAAACGGCATGGTACTGGTGTGGGACGAGGAATCCACCACAACTCGGCCCCAGCTCTGGGATCCGGCGACGCAGACGTTTACCCTCACTCCCCTCGTCAACCGTGAGCTCTGGTGCTCCGGTCACGCTCAGCTGGCTGACGGAAAGATTTTCGTCGCCGGCGGTCATACGCCCAGTGCCGGTGAAGTCGGAATCAATACCACCTTTCAGTACGATCCGGATACCAACACCTGGACCCCGACCGCTGATATGGCCTACGATCGGTGGTACCCGGCGTTGACCAAACTGAGTGATGGACGCGTCTCCATTGTCAGTGGACAGATCACGACCGATGTTTTTGCCGACATCCCTGAAATCTATGATCCAGCCGATGGCTCGATCAACACCCTGACGACGGTGGCAACGACCCAATTGCAGGAAGAAGAGTATCCAGCCAATTTCCATCTGCCGAATGGAAAGATCCTCGCCATATCGCCGGAACATGGTCCAGTGCAGCTTTTGGACCCAAACGCCAGCACATGGACGAATGTCAACACCACTCCTGTGACCTTAGGCTCGGCAGTTCAGTATCGCCCAGGAAAGATTTTGATGTCGGGGGGCGGTATGAGCTTTTTATCTCCATCGCTCGGCCGCACAGCCATCCTGGACATGAACGGTGCCACTCCGGCATGGAGACAGACTGCCTCGATGTCGTTCGGGCGCTACATGCATAATCTCGTGATGTTGCCGACGGGAGTTGTACTGGCAGTCGGCGGATCATCTACGGCCGATACAAGGGCGACAAATGGCCCGCTCCCCGTGGAGACATGGGATCCAAACACAGAAACCTGGACGACCCTGGCCTCGTTGCAAGATCCGCGAATGTATCATTCGACCGCTCTGCTCCTTCCCGATGGCCGAGTGCTCGCCGCTGGAGGCGGCCACGCTTTTGGACCTCCACCGGATCTTTTTTCCGCTCAGGTTTATTCTCCACCTTACCTATTCAAAGGACCAAGGCCTACGATTACGAGCGCACCTGACGCTGTGCCGTACGGCTCACCGCCATTCATTGTCGGCAGCCCGGACGCTACGACCATCACTTCCGTAGCACTGATTGGTCTCGGCTCGGTGACCCACGGCACCGATATGAATAGTTTTTATACCGAACTTTCTTTCAACAGAACTGCCAACGAACTGATCATTGACGCTCCGGAAAACGGCAACGAAGTACCACCGGGGTACTACATGCTCTTCATTGTGGACGCCAATGGTGTACCCTCAGTTGCCAAAATCCTTCAGATCGGCTCAGCATCTATTCCACCACCGCCTCCACCGCCTCCACCGACCCTGACGGCGCTGTCGCCGAGCGGCGCCACTGCGCGCGGGCCAGGCTTCACGCTGACCGCGACCGGAAGCAATTTCGTGAGAGGCTCTGTCGTGCGCTGGAACGGCGCCAACCGGACCACGACGTTCGTGAACTCGACGCAGCTCACTGCGGGGATCCCGGCCGCCGATATTGCGTCGCCCGGTACTGCGCAAGTCACTGCAGCGAACCCTGACAGCGCAGTCTCGAATGCACTGACATTTACGATCGGGAGCACGCCCCCGCCGCCGCCTCCGCCCCCGCCGCCGCCTCCGCCTCTCGCCACAACGGTCCAGCCTCCGGTCCTATGTAACGGACTGCCGGCGACCATCGTCGGGAGCGATGGCAACGATTATCTTGTCGGCACCCCGGACAATGACGTCATCCATGGCCTGGCCGGCAACGACACGATCTTCGGCCTCGGCGGCGACGATGTCATTTGCGGTGGTGCAGGTCGCGATAAGCTGTACGGCAATAGCGGCAACGACAAGCTCTTCGGAGGTGCGGGAAACGATGTCCTCAAGGGAGGAACAGGCCGGGATCGGCTGTTCGGGCAAAGCGGCAACGACGTCATGGACGGGGGATCGGGTTTCGATCGATGCGACGGCGGAAGCGGTACCGATAAGGCCACACGCTGCGAAAGGAGGACCCGCGTGCCCTGACCCCGAGATCCGCCCGAAGCGCGTCGAAAGAACGCCGTCCCGGTCTTTCGACCCGGCGGTCCCGAGTCATCCGCGTACCCGTACCCGATCCGGCCCTTGGCCCGCCCTTGGCATAAGTTTACGACGCCCATACGGAGCCCAGGGACGGACTTCGTCAACGGTTGTCGTAGCCAAGGAGGTCCAATCGTCAGCGGCGGGCAACCCGGTCGGGGGGCCTGGCCCCGCCGTTTTTTTCTGGTCAGCTCGGCATCACTTCGCTACGTTGGTTTGCACGATTTACTTGCTTCCCATGTTGCTATATCGGATGGTTACACTTCGTTCAGCAAACTCGGCAAGGGCAAGATATTGCCCACTCGTCCCTTGAACTCCTAGAGGGAGACAAAGGGGATGAATATGGCATCGTGGACAGGATACTCAAACGCCCACATTCCAAGAATCGCTTCCACAACCGCGGCGAGGCGGGCTTAGGTCCGTTATAAGGTCCGTTAAAGTCCCAGTTTGCCAGGGGTGGCCACTTCTTCCAATGACCAGACGTGATCGGACACCCCAGCGGCCATCGCGTCGTGATCCGTAGTGTCTTGTGGGACACGCCCGAAGTTGTACCAGTGCAGGGCGACAGCGTGGGCATGGTTCTCAACCTTCTTTGAAAAGGCGTTGGTCAGCCGGGTGAATCGGCGCATGCTCATGCGCATGGTGAGGTTTTGGCGCTCAACGTAGCTCGTGCTGATGTAGGTCGGGTACGGACGCTCCGGCAGCAGGCCCGCCCTGTGCCGACGATCTGCGGCGGGCTGTAGCGCCTCTGACTTTCGAACAGTTGCCCGTAGGTCTTGGTGAACTGGGCGTAATCGATGGCCGCTCCGAAGCCTTCCTCAACCGCCTGCCCACCCCGAGCGTGTCTAAATGTCTGAAGATGTTTGACTAGGGACTTTTGCTGCGCTCGTCGTGTACACCATCGGTTGTGCGCGGATCTAACTAAGGAACGCGCACTTGCTGCAGTCCGTCTACGGGTCCGCGTTGGAACCGGTCGCGTTCGATCTCGTCGGTCACGGACCAGGGCTTACCCTGGGATCGGATAGAGCTTGTGCATCTCTTTGAGATTGAACGGGCGCGAGCCGATGCGGCCGAAGACGGCCATCTGGTGGCCGGTCTCGTCTACGGCCCGGTCCCGGTAGGCCCTTGGACAGGGCCAGCGCGGGGCTCGAGGTCGGATATGTGGCGATCAGCTCGGGATGGGGCTCGGGGCTGAAACCGTAGAAACGCGGCTGGCTGTTCGGCGAGATGAGTTGCAGCACCTTGAGGCCGTTCTTTCCGTCGGCGACATAGGCGAACAAGCTCGCGTTGCTGCTCGTGACCACGACATCGCGCGCGTCGTCGAGCGCACCGCCGGCGTTGTACATCGCATAGACTTTAGTGCCTCGGGGCGCTCCATGTCGATGATCGCGAGCCCCTCGCTGCCGTCAGCCACATAGGCATAAGTCCGGGCGACATAGATCCGATGGCGTCCCGCAAGGGCACGCGCGCCGCCCCCACCACCCCCGGCTTCCTGAGATCGGTCACGTCCACGACGCGCAAACCCGTGCCATCGAGCACGAACAGGTAGCGGAACTGCAGGGCGCTGGCGCGCATGTCGGCGATCTTCACCGTCACCGCCAGCTTGGGTTGCAAGGGGATGTCGAGGTCGAGTATCACCAGCCCCGCGTCGGCCGCGATGTAGAAGTAGTGACCGCCGATGGTGATGTGCCGTGCGCCGGAACCGCTGGTCCATTTCCTTCTCCTGGGGGCGGGATTGTTCGTCGCCTTCGGCCTCGTGGGCGAGCGCACCGGCAGCGAGCCGGGAGAGATCGTCACCACGCAGGGGCAGATCGAGTCGCTGGCGATCGGCTTCGCTCGCACCTGGCAACGTCCGCCCACGGACCCGGAGCTGGAGGGTTTGATCCGCGACTATATTCGCGACGAAGTCTATTACCGCGAGGCGATGGCACTCGGGTTGGATAAGGATGACATCGTCATCCGCCGCCGTCTTCGGCAGAAAATGGAATTCGTCCCCGATGATATCGCCGCCCAAGCCGAGCCCACCGTTGACGAGTTGAGCGCGTATTTGAAAGCACACCCAGAGACGTTTCGAGTCGAGGGGCGGTTCACGTTCCGTCAGGTCTATCTCAACCCGGATCGCCACGGCCAAAATCTGGCGCGCGATGCCGAGGTACTCCTCGCGAAGTTAAACGAGGCCGGCGGCAAAGCCGATGTCTCGGCGCTGGGCGACCCCTTCTTGCTTAGCCATAAGTTCGAGGCGGTGCCGGGCAGCGAGGTCGCGAAGCAGTTCGGCGAAGCGTTCGCGGCTAAATTGGGTGCGCTTTCGCCCGGCCAATGGCAGGGGCCGGTCGAGTCGGGCTACGGCGTGCATCTGGTGTTCGTCGGCCAGCGCGCGAGGGGACGCGTTCCCGCGCTGGAGGAAGTCCGAGAAGCCGTGCGACGCGAGTGGGCCAACGCCGAGCGGCTGGAAGCCAACGAGAAGCTCTATCAAGGGCTGCTCAAACGTTACACAGTGACCATTGAGCGCCCGCAGCCGGCGGACAATGACAGGCTCGCGGCGGAGAGGGGGCGATGAGGTATATAAAAAAAGCCCTCCTTGTCTTCTTGCTGCTCGCCGCCTAGAGGCTGAATAGCGAGCTCGAAGGGCTCGGTCTCGGTGGGTTGATCGGGCCGCGTAAATAAGATGATACCTGCTGCCAAGTCGGTCGTCGCCATGATGTACTCCAATCTACGAATATGGCGCTCAA
>JALZID010000326.1 GCA_030860485.1 Pseudomonadota bacterium
CCCGCACGCCGCTCCACGATTGCTCGACGCCGCGCCTTGCTTCATCGATACTATGAGTCATCGAAGCCTCCTCTCTCGGTGGTCACATGGTTTCCCAACCGTGATTATTCCGAGTTTTGGAGGCTTCTTTTGGAGGCTTCGTCGATCCCCTACCCCCTGCAAATCCCTAGGATTCTGCGGGATCAGCGTTACGCAAAGTGGGAAATGCACCCGAACTATTTCCGCTTCCGGCTCAGTCCCGAGGTCATCATCTCGGCGGGCGCACGGGTCAAGCAGCCCGGCGAGGAAATGCGTGGCGAGCCGGTGGAGCTGATCGCCCGCCATGAGCCGCGCAGCAAGAAATTGCCGTACGAGCGCCTGCTGCGCGACGCGATCCGAAGCGATCCCTCGCTCTTCACGCGCGACGACAGCGTGGAAGCGGCGTGGCGGGTGATCGACCCGGTGCTCAGCGACGCCGAGCCGGTGCACGAGTACGAGCCCGGTAGCTGGGGACCATCGGCTGCCGCAGGTCTCCTCGGGCCTCGGATCGTGCCATTCCTCGTCGTTGATCACGATGCCAGGCGTCGTGCTGACTCCAGCCCAGGTGGTGTTTTTGCTCGATTTGGACCTGTTGCATTTCCCCGCCGTCGCGCCGGTGCGCGCCGCGGCCACGACCCGCAGCACATCTCCCCAGGAGCAGGCATGAACAAGACCGAGCAGCTGCGCGATCTCGGCCAGAGCCTATGGCTAGACAACATCACCCGCAAGATGCTCGAGGACGCCAGCCTGTGCCGCTACATCGAGGAGTTCTCGGTGACCGGCCTGACGTCGAACCCGACGATCTTCGACGAGGCGATCGGCAACAGCGGCGCCTACGACGAAGGTATCCGCGAAAAGGCGGGCGCTGGTAAATCCGGCGAAGCGTTGTTCATGGAACTGGCGCTGGAAGACCTGCGCCGCGCCGCCGACCTGTTCCGGTCGATCTTCGACTCCACCGACAGGGTCGACGGTTGGGTTTCGATGGAAGTGTCGCCGCTGTTGGCGCAGGACACGGCGGGCAGCATCGCGGCGGCCGCGCAGATCCATGCGCAGGCGGATCGACCGAATCTGTTCGTCAAGATCCCGGGTACGCCGGAAGGGATACCCGCAATCGAGGAATCGATCTTCTCCGGCGTGCCGATCAACGTTACCCTGCTGTTCTCGCGCGAGCAGTATCTCGCCGCCGCCGAGGCCTATCTGCGCGGCATCGAACGACGCATCGCCGCCTGGCTCGATCCGCAGATCGGGTCGGTCGCCTCGCTGTTCGTCAGCCGCTGGGACAAGGCGGTGAGCGACAAGGTGCCCGCGGGATTGCGCAACCGGCTCGGTATCGCGATCGGCCAGCGTACCTACCGCGCCTATCGGGAGCTGCTGTCCTCGCCGCGCTGGCGCCGGCTCGCCGCCGCCGGTGCGCGCCCGCAGCGCCTGCTCTGGGCCAGCACCGGAACGAAGGATCCGCAGGCCCCCGACACCTTGTATGTCGAAGCCCTCGCCGCGCC
Organism: Pseudomonadota bacterium; assembly: GCA_030860485.1. NCBI lineage: Bacteria > Pseudomonadati > Pseudomonadota > Pseudomonadota bacterium. Next base: position 1,518 of record JALZID010000326.1, read on the forward strand.
GGACACCATCGACACCATGCCCGAGAAGACGCTGCGCGCCTATGTCGAGCACGGCGCGCTCAGGGGCGCGATGGCGACCGACGGCGGCGATGCCGAAGCGGTGCTGGCGCACTTCGCGCAGGCCGGGGCCGGGATCGACGTCGACGCGCTCGCGCTCCAGTTGCAGCGCGACGGAGCGCAGGCCTTCGTGAAGTCCTGGAAGGAATTGCTGGAGCGCATCGCCGGCAAGAGCGCGGCGCTCGCCGGCGCCGCCAAGGAGAACGCGTGACTGCCGACCTGCGAGCCGATCTACCAGTATCGGCTTCGGGGTGGCCGGCGTTTGGCTAACCTGCTTTCCGCTCCTCTGCCCGGGGATGGTCGAACGCGTAGTGCCAACTTACTAGCTTCGAAGCCTATGGCTAGCACACCGTGTCGGTCGTGGACGGCAAGGACCTCGCCGCGATCGACTGCCGCACTGCGGACCGCGCGCGCGGAAACGGCGCGGCCGTCGCTGATCCTGGTGCGCACCCACATCGGCTACGGCTCCCCCAACAAGCGCGATAGCTTCGAGGCGCACGGTTCGCCGCTGGGCGTCGACGAGGTGCGCCTGACCAAGCAGAAACTCGGCTGGCCGACTGAGCCGCCGTTCCTGATTCCGGAACCGGCGTGCGTTCCATATTTGGTCTCTCGACGGGACATAGCCACAACCGTGATGGGGTCATCGTCCGCAACACAGCTTGTACTTTCGCCCACTGTTACAGGGACACGGCGCATTGTGCCCGGTCCCCGGGAACTTTTCAGCACGCGCCGACGTTGTCCGGCGCGTTTGGGGCGCGGGTGCCCCTCTGGAAGGTTCCATCGAACCCAGCCGGTGCATGCGCGGGAACATCTCCTGGTGACGCTGGATCATCGGGACGACGACGGAACGCCGAAACGTCTCAAACTGGTCGTCATCCATCTGCAGGGTCGACCGCATCTTGGCGATGGCCTCGTCACGCCCTTGCTCCGGCAACAACGCGAGATTCCAACAGAGCTGACTAAGCACGAACGCGCTGTTCATTTGCTGCGTCGAGCCGTCAGTTTGATCAAGCAGCGGTTGCGCGTAGGCCGCCATGGCTTCTGCAATGCCTCCCATCGAGTCTCTCCGTATGGCGCTGCCTAACGCTGGAATTGACCGGCCCGCCGGCAAGAAACACCACGGCCCGCGCCGGCACACTGCGCACCGAAGCCACCGCACTTGACGCTGCCACTGACCTCGGCGGGTCCGCGTTGAATGGCCTGTCAGGCTGAGTTTATCATGATACCCCTGTTTCTCAAGCGGCGTTTAGACGGCAACCCCAGTGAGCAGCTCAGGAACGCCGTAGTAGCCTGTACTCGAAGAGGCCAGTTCTGATGTGCCGCTGCCTTGCTGGAATCGGCTCTCGGCAGCGCCCATCTGAGCTGAGCTTCTCGCGATCTTCTGAAGCATCTCCAGGGTATCGCGATAAAAGCCTTCGATGAGAAGCGGAGCAGGGCTACGTGGACGAGGTCCGATTCATGATGGGAGCCTCTTGTACGGCTTCCGCTTACGGCTCATGGAAGGCATCGAAGAGCGGTAAATCACGCTGACCCGACCGAGGCCCGGCCGCATGACCCCCTGGTGCCCGGTGCGGCGCCTCCCGGGCCGCCTGCGGCCCCGGCGCGGTTTCCTGGTGTACACTTTCCACCCATGACGGTGCACTCTCCCATCCATTTCGAAGGCACCACCATCCTCTCGGTCAGGCGCGCTGGGCGGGTGGTCATGGGCGGGGACGGGCAGGTGTCGTTGGGCAACACGGTCATGAAAGGCAACGCCTGCAAGGTCAGGCGCATGCGCGGCGATCAGATCCTGGCCGGCTTCGCGGGCGGTACCGCGGATGCCTTCACGCTCTTCGAGCGCTTCGAGGCCAAGCTCGACAAGCACCAGGGCAACCTCAAGCGCTCGGCGGTCGAGCTGGCCAAGGATTGGCGCACCGATCGGGCCTTGAGGCGGTTGGAGGCCCTGCTCGCGGTGGCGGATCGGGGCGCCTCGCTCATCATCTCCGGCACCGGGGATGTGATCGAGCCCGAGGGTGAGGTCCTGGCCATCGGCTCGGGCGGCCCCTTCGCACAGGCCGCGGCGCGGGCGCTCTGCCTGCACACCGAGTTGCCGGCGCGCGCCGTCGTGGAGACGGCGCTCCGCATCGCCGCGGACATCTGCATCTACACCAACGCCAACCTCACCATCGAGGAGATGGAGGCCGAGGCCTCGCCGGTCCGCTAGGCATCCCATGAGCGCGTTCACGCCCGCCGAGATCGTCCGCGAGCTCGACAAACACATCATCGGTCAGGACGCCGCCAAACGCGCCGTCGCCATCGCGCTCCGCAACCGCTGGCGCCGGCTGCAGGTGCGCGCGGATCTCCGCAACGAGATCACACCAAAGAATATATTGATGATCGGCCCGACCGGGGTCGGCAAGACCGAGATCGCGCGCCGCCTCGCGAAGCTCGCCGAGGCGCCCTTCCTCAAGGTGGAGGCCACCAAGTTCACCGAGATCGGGTACGTGGGCCGCGACGTCGAGTCCATCATCCGCGATCTCGGCGACATCGCCGTCAAGATGACGCGCGAGGAGGCCATGTCGCGGGTGCGCGCCCAGGCCCAGGCGGCCGCCGAGGAGCGCGTGCTCGACATCCTGCTCCCGGCCGCGCGCATGGGCGTCGTCCATGACGAGGGCGGCTCCGCGACCCGCGAGCGCTTCCGAGAGATGCTCAAGGACGGCAGGCTCGCCGATCGCGAGATCGAGGCCGAGGTCTCCGCCCCGCGGATCGGCGTCGAGATCATGGCCCCGCCCGGCATGGAGGAGATGACCCAGCAGCTCCAGTCCATGTTCCAGAACCTCGGCAGCGGCCGTACCCGCACCCGCAAGCTGCGCGTCAAGGAGGCACAGAAGCTCCTGGCGGAAGAAGAGGCCTTGAAGCTCATCAACGAGGAGGACATCAAGACCCGGGCGGTGGATCGCGCCGAGCAGCACGGCATCGTGTTCCTGGACGAGATCGACAAGGTCGCGCGGCGCTCCGAATACGGCGGCCCGGATGTCTCGCGCGAGGGCGTGCAGCGCGACCTCCTGCCGCTGGTCGAGGGCTGCACCGTCTCGACCAAGTACGGTGTGATCAAGACCGATCACATCCTCTTCATCGCCTCGGGGGCGTTTCATCTCTCCAAGCCTTCGGACCTGATCCCGGAGCTACAGGGGCGGCTCCCGATCCGGGTCGAGCTCGATGCCCTCACGGTCGGCGACTTCGTGCGCATCCTGACCGAGCCCGACGCCTCCTTGACCGAGCAATACACGGCGCTCATGGAGACCGAGGGGGTGGGCCTCAGGTTCGCGGAATCGGGGATCGCGCGCCTGGCCGAGGTCGCCTGGCAGGTCAATGAGCGCGCCGAGAACATCGGCGCCCGGCGCCTGCACACCGTGCTCGAACGCCTGCTGGAATCGGTGTCGTTCGCGGCCGGCAGCGGCGAGGTCACGGCGCTCACGGTCGATGCCGCCTATGTCGATGCCCAGCTCGGGGCGCTTGCCGAGGACGAGGACCTGGCCCGCTATATCCTATGATCCCGACCGAGATCAAGTTGCACCGGAGATCGCACGTCCTGGAGCTCACCTTCGACGACGGCCAGCAATTCGAGCTGCCCTGCGAGCTCCTGCGGGTACGCTCGCCGTCCGCCGAGGTGCAGGGTCACGGCGGCGAGTGGGTGGTACCGACCGGCAAGGAAGCCGTCAACATCACCAGGATCGAGCCCGTGGGGCAGTACGCCGTACGGCTCACCTTCGACGACGGCCATAACACCGGCCTCTATGCCTGGGATTATCTGTACGACCTCGGCGCCCACTGCGAGCGCTACTGGGCGGAATACCTCGCCGCGCTCGAGAAGCTCGGCTACGCGCGCATCGCCCCTGCTACTTTGTGAGCGAGACCACGGACTTCGGCTTTCGCGCGGTCCCGATCTCGGACAAGGCGCGCCGGGTGGGCGAGGTCTTCACCTCGGTGGCGTTCCGCTATGACCTCATGAACGACCTCATGTCGGGGGGCGTGCACCGCATCTGGAAGGCCTTCGCCGTGGCCCTGGCACGGCCGAGGTGCGGTGAGCGGGTGCTCGATATCGCCGGCGGTACCGGTGACATGACGGCGCGTCTCGTGGACCGGGTCGGTCCCCGGGGATACGTGGTGTTGACCGACGTCAACGCCGCCATGCTCAGGCTCGGGCGCGATCGCCTGATCGACCGGGGCATCGCCGGCAACGTCGCCTACGCTTTCGCGGACGGGGAGGCCCTGCCGTTCGCCGATGGCAGCTTCGATCTGCTCCTGATCGCCTTCGGGCTTCGGAACGTGAGCGACAAGCCCCGTGCGCTGCGATCCATGCACCGCGTGCTGCGCCACGGGGGGCGGCTCGTGATCCTGGAGTTCTCGCGGGCCGTGATGCCGCTCCTGCAGCGCCTTTACGATGTCTATTCCTTCAATGTCATCCCCCTCCTGGGCCAGATCGTCGCGGGTGACCGCGCGAGCTATCGGTATCTGGTCGAATCCATCCGCCGCCACCCCGACCAGGCGGCGCTCATGAGCATGATGGAAGAGGCCGGCTTCGAGATGGCCGCCTACCATAACCTGAGCGGCGGGATCGCCGCGGTACACCGGGCCTACAAGCTCTGAAGAGCGGGTGGATCGATGGCCGGTCCCGTGCCCATGCTCTTGTCCGTGATCGAGCGGCTGTCGGCACGCCTTCTCGCCCTCGACCCGCGCGCCCTCGAGGCGGCGCGCGCGATGGCCGGAAAGGTCATCGCCGTCGAGCTCCTGGGTGTCGGTCAGACCGTTTACTTCGCGCCCGGTGAGCATCGTTTCGAGCTGCTCGACGCCTATACGGGCGATATCCACGTGCGCGTCCGCGGGACGCCGCTCGCGCTCTTGCGCATGGCGCGCGGGGAACAGACGGCGGGGTTCAGCGGCGAGGTCGAGATCATCGGCGATCTTCAGCTCGGCCGCCACCTGCAGTCGATGCTCGCGTCCTTCGACATCGACTGGGAAGAGCTGCTGTCCCAATATCTGGGCGACATCGCCGCCCATCAGCTCGGGAACGTCGTGCGCGATGTATCCGGCTGGGCCGAAGAGGCGCGCCACACGCTCGCGCAGGACACCGTGGAGTACCTGCGAAACGAGGCCGCGATCCTGGCCGAGACGCGCGAGATCGCCGAGTTCGTGGATGCCGTCGACGCGCTGCGCAGCGATGTGGAACGCCTGGAGGCGCGCCTCCAACGCATCGCGCGAGCGCTCGGGCGCGACTGAGCAGCCTCTCCTCATGATCACCTTCGGTCAGGCGCTGCGCGTCGTCGGGATACAGCGGGTGCTCATCCGCCACCGGCTGGACGAGATCATCCTCGAGACCCACCTCTTGAGGCCCATGCGCTTCGTGCTATATCTGCTCCCGTGGAACTGGGTGCGGGCCCCGAACGCGCCGCGTGCCGAGCGCATCCGCCATGCCCTGGAGGACTTGGGCCCGGTCTTCGTCAAGTTCGGCCAGCTGCTCTCGACCCGCCAGGACCTCCTCGCCGACGACGACCTCGCGCTCGAGCTCGCCAAGCTCCGGGACCATGTCGCACCCTTTCCAGGCGCGGAGGCGCACGCCATCGTCGAGCGCGCCTACGGGCGGCCGCCCGCGGAGGTATTCGCGGAATTCGACGAGGCACCGCTGGCCTCGGCATCCATCGCCCAGGTCCACGCCGCGCGGCTCCGGGACGGGCGCCACGTCGTGGTCAAGGTGGTGCGGCCCGGGATCAAGAAGATCATCGGGCGCGACCTCGGCCTCTTGTACATCCTTGCCTCGCTCGCCGAGCGTTACTGGGCGGAGGGGCGCCGGCTCAAACCCACCCGCATCGTCGCGGAATACGAGAAGGTCATCTTCGACGAGCTGGATCTGGTCCGCGAGGCCGCCAATTGCTCGCAGCTCCGGCGCAATTTCGAGGGCGCCGAAGAGGTCTACGTGCCGCGCATCGAATGGGATCTGACCAAGAACACCGTGCTCGTTATGGAGCGCGTCACCGGGATCTCCATCGACAACGTCGAAGCCCTGCGCCAGGCCGGGGTGGACCTGAGACGCCTGGCCGAGGCAGCCGTGCAGGTGTTCTTCGCGGCGGTGTTCCGCGACCGCTATTTCCACGCCGACATGCACGCCGGCAATCTCTTCGTGATCCCGCCGCAGGGTGCCGGCCCGCCCAAGATCGTGCCGGTCGATTTCGGGATCATGGGCTCTCTGTCCGAGTTCGATCAGCGTTATCTCGCCAACAACTTCCTAGCGTTCCTGAAGCGCGATTACCGACGTGTGGCGGAGCTGCACGTGGAATCCGGTTGGGTGCCGGCCGGCACCCGCGTCGACGACTTCGAGTTCGCCATCCGCAGCGTGTGCGAGCCGATGTTCGAGCGCCCCATCACCGACGTGTCCTTCGGGCATCTGTTGTTGCGCCTGTTCCAGACCGCGCAGCGTTTTCACATGGTGATCCTCCCCCAGTTGCTGCTCCTGCAGAAGACGCTCGTCAACATCGAGGGCGTAGCCCGCCAGTTGTACCCGGAGATCGACCTGTGGCAGATCGCGCGGCCGGCGCTGGAACGCTGGATGGGCGAGCGCGTGGGGCTCCGGAGGCTGGTACGCGCCGGTCGGGACGGCGTGCCGATGTGGGCCGAGCGCCTCCCCGGAATACCCGGGGCCGTGATCGATCTGCTCGACCAGGCCAAACACGGCGATCTCAGGTTTCATGTCGAGGCACAGGCGTTCCACGATATCCGCCGCGAGGTTCGCGCGGCCGGCAAGCGCGGCGTGTACGCCATCCTGGGCGCGGCCTTCATCGTCGCCGCCGCGCTGCTCTTCGGCGTGCCGGATCAGACCATGCTCGCCGAGGCCCCGTTCGGCGTATGGGTGCTGGGCGGCTTCGGGCTCCTCATGGTGGCGAACGCCTTACGGCGCTAGCGGCGCCTGTGTCCTGCCGGCCCCCCGATCTCGAACTATTCGACCGGCGGACCGGCTGGCGAGAATGACTTCGTGATGGTGCTCGCGCAAGCCGAGTCCAAAGCCAAGCGCGAGGAATAATTTATTCGACGTGCCTATGGGCAGAACAAGGCGGGGTGGAACCACCCCGCCTTGTTCGTGGTTTTTCCGTCCTTATTCGACCACCTTACCGCCCTTGGCCGTACACTCCTCCTTGGTCAGCGATATCCAACCTTGTCCGGCGCACGCGTTCTTGCCTTTGCAGCTGTTCGCATCGGCTGCGGTATTACACTCCGCTTTGCCTTTGCATGCGTTGACGCCGCCGCATTTAACCTTTCCTTCGGCTACGGGGTGGACGTCTTGCGCAAGTATGGGATTGCTCACGAATAATGCCGCAGCAGCGGTGGCCAACAAAAAGCCCTTGGTATTATTCATACGATTGCCTCCTGATTTTGGATAGATAAACCGGCCAGCTATTGACGTCCTGCGCAATAGCGGGTCGTTCACTCACGCGCAGTATCATACTGCGCTCCCCCTGGCGTTCTCCATGAACACCAGTGATTTGTAGTCGTTCACTTCGTAGCACGGTGGGTCTGTCATTGGTTACAGTCAAAGGAAGGGAAGCACATGACAAGAGGGACTAGAATACATGCCAAAGGCGGATTCGTCAGGATGGTAGTAGCGCGCAATATAGTGGATTTAGCCTTGAAGGTGTCATCACGGCGAATTAGTATTCGCCTATCTTACCTTGGACGCCTTACAAAGTTCAATGCCCGGCGCCGGGGTCCATCGAGCCCGCATCTCCCTTGTTCACGTGAAGTCCCTCGACCGCAGGCCGCGGGTGCGAACCCCGGAAAGTATCCCACGATACTGGCCTACGGCGCATCTTGGGATTGCCTCCCCACAACGGGAAGTACCAGACGGCCCTTGAGAAAACCGAACTCGATGTCGGCGGGCGCGGGTCGTCCCTCGGCATCGACGATGGGCGGGAAGCGCTCCGGCAGGCCCGCGGCGAGCTCCCTGAGCGCCTGCATCTCGTTCGGGCTCAGCACCGCCTCGGCCCCGCTCGCCGCACCTGGATCGGTCTCCCGCACCGAGTCCTCCATGCGCGCCCGCAGCCGCTCGGTGGGCTCGCGACGCGCTGGCCCCGGAAGCCCCGCGATGCGCCGATACCACTCACCATCCAGTCATAGGCACCCTGTCCGGTCCCGGCCATGGGCCGATCCAGTAGATCGCGGAACACCCCGAAGGGGATGGCGAGCCCCACCATCCCGGCCTCCGGGTTCTCATGCTAATCTAGCAACAGTTGGCTGCGGGCTTCGAGGCGAGTGGGTCGGAAAGCGAGGTGGAGCGCCGAGATCGGTCTCGGCATCGCTGCCCTGTGCCTCGCGGTGCTGTTCGCGCGGCTCGGTTTCTGGCAGATCGGGCGGGCCGCAGAAAAGGAGGCCCTGTCGTCCGCTGCCGCCGCGCGCGCGCGGCTCCCGGCCATCACCTTCGAGACGCCCGTCGGGTCTGCGGACGAGCTCCGGTTTCGCAGGGCCACCTTGCGCGGCAGCTTCGAACCCCTGGAGCAACTCTTCATCGACAACCAGACCGACCACGGCCGCGCGGGCTACCACGTGATCACGCCTTTGCGGCTCGCCCCTTCGGGACGTCGGATCCTCGTCAATCGGGGCTGGGTGCCGATAGGGCCGGACCGCGGGCACCTGCCCGCTATCGAGGCGCCGGCGGGCGAGATCGAGCTCCGCGGCGTCCTCGATCGCCCACCCGCGCCGCGCTTCGCGATCGATCGGCTGTCGCGGCCGGGGCCCGAATGGGGGCGTCGCTGGGCGTATCTCGACCTCGGCTACTTCGCACGCAGCACCGGGCTCTCGGTGGAACCCTATGTCATGCTCCTGGATCCGGGCGCGCCCGGTGGGTTCGTGCGCGAGTGGCCGCGATTGCAGGACCGGCACCACCGGCACCTGTCCTATGCCGGCCAGTGGTTTCTGCTCGCCGGGGTGACCGTCTGCGCCTATCTCGCGCTATGGCGGTCGCGTCGGCGCCCGAGCGCCTGAGCGGCGGATGGGGCCGCTGGCGAGACCACGCCCGCGCGGGTTGAGGCCGCTCCTCTGCATGGCCGTGCTCACGCTCCTGCCGGTCGTCGGCGCATTCGTGCTGTATTTGCACCCCGAGTGGGCGCCCGAGGGCCGCGTGCACCACGGCGACCTGGTCGAGCCACCCCAGCCGCTCGCCGACCCGCTCTTTACGACCCTCACGGGCGAGCCGTTCTCCCCACGGGCATGGCAAGGCCGGTGGACCCTGCTCCGCGTCATCGGGGATTGCGGTCCCGAATGCCGCACCGACATCGACACGCTGACCCGTATCCATCTGCTGCTGGGTGCGAACCAGGAGCGGCTACAACACGCCGTGGCGCTCTTCGCGACCGGCACCGCGCCCACATTGCGGCGGGTGATGGAAGACTTTCCCGGCACGCTCGCCCTGTACGCCGAGGGAGCCCTTCGCGTCGATGGGAAATGGGAGGGCCCCTTCGCTGCCGGGCCGGGGCTGTATGTCCTCGATCCCGAGGTACGGGTGATATTGCGCTATGCGCCCGGGTTCGACGCCTTCGGCGTCCTGGAGGATTTGAAACGGCTCTTGAAATATTCCTGGCTCGGGTAAGCGCCAACGATGGTTTATACTTCCTATGCTCCTAGACGGAAATACCGTCGAATAGCATGACAAAGCGCGACAAAAGAGTGGCTCTCCTGTCGCCGATAGCGTGGCGAACGCCTCCTCGGCAATACGGCGCCTGGGAAACGGTGGCGAGCAACATCACCGAAGGGCTCGTCGCCCGTGGCTGGGATGTAACGTTGTTCGCCA
>JALZID010000327.1 GCA_030860485.1 Pseudomonadota bacterium
AAGGGGTCTTGCGGACGCTGACTTCGAGGCGCTCCTCGGTGGGGAAGGGGTTATCGGGTAGCGGCAGCAGATGGGGCTGTTCCTCGGTGAACACCGCGCGCACGGTGCGGGTGCGGTCTTCCGGGCAGACGAGAAGGCCTTTCTTGTTCCCAAATTTTTTCGCCCGGCTGGAAGAAGAGGTATACGCATCGTCGGTAAGGATGGCTTCCACTCCTGCAAAGGACAGGGTTGGCCAGAGCGGCAGAACCGCCAGTATCAGCACGGGGGTCAGTAAACGGCTCGTTCTCTGAACGTTCCCGGGCCTATTGTCTAAGTGGAGTTGCATTGCGTCAGGGTTTGGTTCTGTGATGTAGTTCTGTGATGTCATCTTCGTTCTGATTTCTGGGTGAGTGACCACCCGGTCTTTCGGGTTGTCAAGGCGACTCGTTAACGTGCTATGCCATACTTGCACCATTTCGGACCACACGGCGCCTCAGCCCGCGCTAGGCCGCACCGATATGTTCCTTCGCGAAGCGCGGACGTCAGAAAAATGGCAATGGCAAGGCGATTCGCACCACGTGATCGAGATCGGCGGGCGCCAAACCAGTGCCCGGCCCGTTCCACCCGGTGTGGGGGGCGGGCGGCGGCGCAGCTCGATCTTGCGCGTTTCGCCGTCGAGCATAGGCCCGCTTCGATGATCAAAGGGAGGAGACCAGGTTCACTTCATCTCGCTCCATGACGCCATCTGCGCCGCCCGCCACTCCTTGGCCGTCCGCGGTCTGCGGCGGGGCCTGAGCTTGCGTCGCTGCCTTGGTCCGCGGCGCGTGCGGTCACCGCCGCCAATGTCCTGACGTGCTCGCGCTCAACGCCCTCGGCTGCGGCGAGCCCCGCGCCGGCGTCTTGAAGACGGGATCCCGTTCGTGCCTCGAGGACGCGCCTGTCAAGACCCCGGGACCTCACCACCGGGCCCTGCACCGCGGTCTGACCGATAAACGGTTCCCGACCCGGCCCCCATCACACCCCACTCGCTGCCGAAACCACAGGACCCTTGCAACACCGTGTTGAATTTCCTATCCTTCCACGGGTCCTGCGAGATCTCATGAATGACCGGGACACGCCGAGATCGCTCTGATAGCTCCGAATGGATCCGAGTATTGGAGCAGCACCCAGCGTAGGTCATCGCTCGAATCCGATAACAAACCGACATGACAATGAGGAGACGACATGTTGATTCAAGACCTCGTGGAAGACCTTCTGGGTACGGACCTCCCGATAGGTATCCGCGCCTACGATGGAACCAGGATGGGACCTCCCAATCCACCTGCAACCTTGGTAATTCATTCCAAGAACGCGTTGCGGCGCATTCTTACCCGGCCCGGAGAGCTGGGATTCGCCCGATCCTATGTCAGCGGCGAAGTCGAGATAGAGGGCGACATCTTCGGTGTGATTGCGCTGCAATCGCGATTACCCCAGGTGGAACTGAATTTCAGACAGGTCCTGAAAGGCATCAAGATCCTCGGCTTGCGTGACTTGTGGCCACTAGCGCCGCCCCCGGAAGAAGCGCGTTGGCGATTCGGGTTCAGACATTCGAGGCGCAGAGACATCAGCGCGCTGACCGCCCATTACGATCGTCCTAATGAATTTTTCAGATTGATCTTAGGCCCGTCGTTGACCTATACCTGCGCTGTCTTCGAATCCGAAAATGATTCGCTCGAACAGGCACAGGCGAATAAATACGAGCTGATCTGTCGAAAGCTGGCTCTCGGGCCCGACAAACGCCTCTTGGACATCGGCTGCGGGTGGGGGGGAATGGCGGTTCATGCCGCGAAATATCACGGCGCCACAGTGGTCGGCGTGACGCTCTCCGAACGCCAGCGGGAGTATGCGAACGGACGAGTGCGGGAAGAAGGGTTGGAGAGGCTCATCGACATCAGGCTCCAGGATTTCAGGGACATCGACGATGGCCCGTTCGATGCCGTAAGCGCGATCGGTCTCTTCGAGCACGTGGGCCTGAGCCGGCGAAGCGGCTATCTCCCAAGGGTCTTTTCACTGTTGTCGAACGGGGGCCGTTTTCTGAATCACGCGATCAGCCGCAAGCCCTGTATCAAGGAGCGTCTTTCCCGATCGGGTTTCGCGGATCGCTATGTGTTCCCGGACGGTGAGTTGGTCGAGATCGGAAAGGTCGTTTCAGCCGTGCACAAGGCGGGCTTCGATGTACGCCACGTGGAGAACTTGCGTGACCATTACGTCCCGACCCTCCGCCACTGGGCGGCCAACCTCGAGCGGAACTGGGACAGAGTTGCCGCCCTCTCCTCCCAGGGAAAGGCACGGGTGTGGCGTCTTTATCTGGCCGGTTCGGCGATGCGCTTCGCCTGGAATCAACTGCACGTACACCAGGTGCTCGCCCTCAAGTCCGAACAAGGTCCCGGAGCCGTCGGGATGCCGTTGAGACCCACCTGGGACGGATCGCTGAGGCCCTGGGGTATGGCCAAGGTCTGACAGTATAAACGCGAGGGTAACTGGTTGGCTGGAACGAGCACAGCGCCGACGCGGCACCCCCTCCTTCACCACCGCATCGAGACGCCGCGTTCGATCTCCTATTCCTAACGCAGAGGAGGATACGCACATGATCTTCGATCCGATCACCATCAATAACGTCACCTTTGCAAACCGCCTGCTCCGCTCTTCCGTGGGCGGACGCAGCGCGTATTACAACGGCACGGCGTCCGATGTCTGGAAGAATTTCGAGAAGCGCTTCGCCGAGGGCGGTGTCGGCGGGATCATATCGACGACGCTCAACATCAACCGCTACCGCCAATCGCCCATGCAGTACCCGCCCCTCTCCGAAGACCGATTCGTGCCGCCGCTTCGGAAATACATCCGCGAGATCCGGGCAACCGGCGTCAAGTATCTGATCCAGATCGGCGATCCCGGCATGGCCACGCAGTTGTCCTTGTTTCCGGACGTACGGGACTCGTGGTCCTCCTCTTCGGGCTTCGATCTGGCCTATGGCTATAACAACTGGCGCACGCCGATGACCGAGCCCGAGATCCTGGGGGAGATAGCGGAGTTCCGCGACGCCGCCCGCCGCGTGCGCGAGACCGGCGCGGATGGGATGGAGGTGACGGCCAGCAAGGGCTATATCATCCACCAGTTCCTCAACCCAGGGCTCAATCGCCGCACCGACGAGTGGGGCGGCACGCCCGAGAAGCGCTTCCGTCTACTCGAGGAGATCGTAAAGGCCGTCCGCGCCGAAGTCGGTCGCGACTTCCTGTTCGGGATCCGCCTGTCGGCCGCGGACTGGAACTTTTTGCCCTTGAACGTCCGCCTGCCCGTCGTCTTTCCACTGCGGGCGCATTTCTTCGGCAACGGCATGGAGCAGACGCTCGATCACGGGAGATGGCTCAAGGCGCTCGGCATCGATTTCCTGCACATCGACTCGGGCTACGGGTTTTTGCACCCACGGGTCACACCCGGCCGGTTTCCGCTCTTCGAGGCACGGCTCTTCTGCAACTACGCCCGCCACCTGAGCGCCAAGGTGGCCTTGCAGGCCACCCTTTTCAATCTCTTGCCAAGCTGGCTCCTCGGGCCCATCGTCGGCATCGGCTACCACTACAAAGAGGGCATCAGTCTCGATTATGCCGCCACCTTCCGGCGCGAGATCGGTCTGCCGGTCATCTCGAACGGCGGCTACCAGCATCGCGGCTTCATCGAGCAGGCCCTCTCCGATGGGAAATGCGACATGGTCTCGATGGGGCGCGCCCTCCTCGCCAACCCGGACCTCCCCAAGCGCTTTCGCGACGGGTTCGACGAGGCCGAGCGCCCGTGTACCTTTTGTAGTCGCTGCGCCGGGCGTACGGCGACGAGCCCGCTCGGCTGCTACGAACCGCTCCGTTTCGACTCGATCGAGGACATGGAACGGCAGATCATGGAATGGAACCGGCCCGATCCGGCGTAGGGGCATGGCCCGGGGCCGTACCTACTCACACCAGAAACACCGCCGCGAGACCGAGGAGGATGAAAAACCCCATGCTGTCGGTGATGGCGGTCCCCCGGTCCAGGGCCCGCAGGAGGGCCGGGACTGCGTCCGCTCGTGACGGTCTAGGGACGGATGGCGGTGCGCGGGGCTAGGACCGATGCAGCGCAAAGAGCAGGACGCCCTCGTAGGCGACGAGGCAGCCATAGAGCCCGAGCAGGCCATACAGGACCTTCAACGCCGGAATCTGGCCGAGCGAGAAGTTCTTGTGCAGCACGAGCATGAGGACGCCCACCGCCGTGATGGCGAGCTTCACCGGCACGAACCACGCGGGCTCGGCTTGTAGGAGCGCCTCCATCACCGGATTGACCTCTTGGGCGCCCGCCTCGAGCAGGACCAGAGTGCCGTAGGCGTCGGCCACGGCGAGCGTGAACAGGGCGACCGCGGCGAGCACGACCGACGAGGGATAGCGATCGACATAGCCCGCTTGTGTTCCGGTGCGCCGTTCCGCCACCCGCCGCCCGCGCCAGGCCCCGTAGACCAGGCTCCGAAGGCTCAAGCGGCGGCGGTCGGTGCCGGAACGCCCGGGGGCGAGGTCCTCCTGCTGTGGTAGAGACATGGGTGCTGTCCTCGGATATCGAGTCCTCGAGCCATGCCTATCGGCACAGCCGCTTCCACTCCACAGCACTCCCCCTTCGAGCGGCCCCTTGGAAGTGGTAGATTGAACCGGGAGCGCGACTACCTGGACCCTTAGAGTTTCGGGCGCAGCGGTGATGTCTCGTCCTTCAGGGCCATGGCGTGCCAGATGAGCACGAAGGGGGGAAAGATAAGCTCGAAGACCAGCGCAATCAGAACGGGTATTCGCGGAAACCCGAGCGCCACGATGGGTATGGCGCGCGCAACCCCGGCGACGAAGACCATCGTCATCAGGATCCGAAACAATTGCACCTCGCTCTCGAGCCGGGACTGGATCCAGAGGATCAAACCCCCAAACCCCAGGTAGATCGCCGAGAGATAACGATACTGGCCGTCCGAGTCCGAAGAGAATTGGCCGTCGGGTACCAGCCGCTCCAATCCGGAGGCAATGCCGCCTATCCCGATGACAATGGGCACCAACCCGAGAACCCCCAAGAGGATCCGTAGCCGCACGAGATTCATGATGAACCCCCTATATCGTTGGCATTCTTCCAGGAGCTCGACCGCTGGATGAGGCCCCGGGAAACCCCGCTCGATCGACGAAAGGGCCCAGGAAGGGTCGCGTCAGGCCGTGCCGAGGACGAGTTTCACCAACCGGTCTCAAGGAAACCACGGATGAGCGCGGCGCCCTTCCCGGCCCAAGGATAGCGCAATGGCAGTGACGTTGCACAGGAGCATGGACGCCCGGCGCGCTCGATACGCTGCAGCAGCTCTTCCATCCGCTCATGGCTCAGCTTAGGCGCCGCGGCGGTTGACGACCAGTGCCACGGGCTCATGCTTCAGCAGTGACGACAGCAACAGGCCATCGGATCGCAGGCTCGCCGGCGCACAGGTCAGGGCGTCGAAGAAATCACCCCGCCGCAGCGACCGCGGCAACACCACCCGCGTGTCCTGCCAGCGAGCCGGCGGCACTCGCGGCAGCGGCGCGTCCAGCAGCGCCGCCGTCCAGCGGCTCGCGACGGCCAGGGCGGTGGTGGAGCCGTCATGGCGCGCGAAAGCCACCACGTGCCGGGCGAGTGGGCCGCGCACCTCGAGTGGCAGATAACGGCCGCGCTCGAACAGGACCGGCTCGCGCTCGCGCAGCTGCAGTGCCCGCGCGATCAGGCGCTGCTTGATGC
>JALZID010000328.1 GCA_030860485.1 Pseudomonadota bacterium
TTTGTCGGAGAGGCCGGTCTCGCGAGCGGCGACTTCGGTTTCAACCTCGACGACCTCGAGATCGAGGAGAACGTCGTGCCCCTCTACCGCACGCACCCGCTCTATCCGCCGCGGGCGTTGCGGGCAGGGCTCAATGGCGTGGTGCTCGTCGAGTTCGTCATCACGCCCCAGGGTCTGGTCTTTAGTGCCACCGTCGTGCGCGCCGATCCGCCGGAGATCTTCGACAACGCGGTGCTCGCCGCGGTCAAGAAATGGAAGTTCAAGCCCAAGATCGTGGGGGGGCGTGCGGTGCCGCGGCGGGCGCGCCAGGAAGTCCGTTTCTCGCTACCCAAGGAGTGATCATGCCTACGTTTTCCGTACTAGCGCTGCTCATCGCCCTGTTCTCGGCCCCGAGCCCGGCCTCGGCCGCCGAGTCCGAGGGCGGCAAGAAACCCACGGTCTCGGAAGCGGCCCACAAGGTCCTGACCGAGGCCCGGGCGCTCATCGGCAAACACCAGCCGCGCGAGGCCATCGAGAAACTCAATGCCCTCCTGCCGACCCTGACCGAGGAGCGCTACGCCCTGGCGGTCACCCACCAGGTCATGGGCTATGCGTACGGCGACCAGCACGACTACCGGCACGCCGTCGAGTCCTTCAAGAAGGCCCTGTCCTACAAGGCCCTCCCCGATGAGGTCACGCACGACCTCACCTATAACGTCGCCCAACTCCTGGTGCACCTGGAAGCCTATCAGGAGGGCCTCGGGTACCTGGAGGAGTGGCTGCGCCACGAGCGCGACCCCAAGCTCGATGCCGTGAAGCTCGCCGCCACCGCCCATTTCCATTTGCACCGCTACGAGGCGGCCGCGCCCTATCTCGAAGAGGTGCTGGCCCGCCAGCGCCCCCCCGAGGAGGCGTGGTATCAGATGCTGCTCGCCTGCCACTTCGAGCGCGGCCAGTACCAGGCCGCGACGAGGCTCCTCGAGACCATGCTCAGGACCTGGCCGGAGCGGCGCGACTACTGGCTGCAGTTGAGCGGCGCCTATCAACGAATCGATCAGAACCATAAGGCGCTCGCCGTCCTGGAGCTGGCCGAGCGCCGCGCGCTTCTCGGCGAGGCCGAGCGCCTGCAGCTCGTGCGGCTGTACGCCTATGTGGACATGCCCTACCAGGCTGCCCAGTTCCTGTCGACCAAGATCGAAGAGGGCTCTATCAAGGCCAACCTCGATACTTGGGACCTCCTCGCTCATAGCTGGGCGAATGCCCAGGAGAAACAGCGCGCCGTGCGTGCCCTGGAGAATGCCGCCCGGCTCGCCCCCGACGGCAACCGCTATCTGCACATCGCCCAGCTCTTGTTCGAGCTGCGCGACTGGAACGGCGCCGTCAAGGCCGTGGACAACGCCTTGCAGAAGGGCGAGATCAAGCAGGCCGGCACCGCCCACCTGCTGCTCGGGATCGCGAGCCATCACACCG
Source organism: Pseudomonadota bacterium (assembly GCA_030860485.1). Taxonomy (NCBI): domain Bacteria; kingdom Pseudomonadati; phylum Pseudomonadota; species Pseudomonadota bacterium. Next base: position 1,450 of record JALZID010000328.1, read on the forward strand.
GTGACGAGAAACGCTGTTTCTATGCCCTCGAACGGGCGCAGCATTACAAGGACACCAAGGCCCAGGCCGACTGGTGGATCGAAAAGCTGCGCGCCGAGAGCGTGGCGGCCTCGAACAGCGTGCCGCATCCGGGTATGTGAGGCGCTGGCCGGACCAGAGACCGTCGGACGCGGTTCCGACCGTCCATTCTCAGAACGGCCCTGATTAAAACGACAGGCTCAGGGTGACGCGCGCCGAGCGCAGCTCGACGGGATGGAAATGGATGTCGTCCACACCCGCGGCGGGTTCCCCGGAAAGGCGCGAGGCGTAGAAATACTCGATGTCGCTGTCCTCGGAATCGAGGAGGTTGAAAATCTCGACGCCGAGGCGCAGGTCGTCGCGGAGCTTGTAGCCGATATCGGCGTTGAGGGGAGCGTGGTGGATGCCGAGCGCACGCTGTCATCCTCGATGAGCGGCCGGGGTCCGAAATAACGCACCCGGATCCCGCCGAAGAAACCCTTGAGGTCGTCGATCGTGACTCCGGCCGCGATCACCGTCTCGATGGCGCCCGGGATGTGATCCCCCGCG
>JALZID010000329.1 GCA_030860485.1 Pseudomonadota bacterium
GCTGGCATGCGAAAAGATTGGGCAAAACCCCTGATGGACAAATTCTACGAGCTACTGCAAGCACAACCCCTCTACCGCGAGGTCTTCGGCATCATATAGCGGGGAAATTATGAGGGGATTGATAAGCTCGCGATAGGCTTCTTCACAATTCACGCGCGCGCAGTAATTCCAGCGCCTCCTCGAAGACCTGCGAGCGGGTCTTGCAGTGGTGCGCGACTCGGTAGTGCTCGACAAACCGAACCAGAGACCCAGGGAGGGAGATCGAAACCTTTTTCCGCGTGCATGGTGGAGGAGTGAGTTCCAACTATTGGTAGTATCTGGGGTCAATCCGATCGGGCTTATACTGGGCACGCCATGCCTACCGGCCCGCGACGGATCCAGACCCTGCCCGAGGTGGTCATCAACCAGATCGCGGCGGGGGAGGTGGTGGAACGCCCGGCCTCGGTGGTCAAGGAGCTGGTCGAGAACAGTCTGGATGCCGGCGCCGACGAGGTCCTGGTGGACGTCGAAGACGGCGGCTGCCGCCTCATCCGGGTGCGCGACAACGGTGCGGGGATAGAGGCCGAGGACTTGCCGCTCGCCCTGTCCCGCCATGCCACGAGTAAGATCGGCGGCTTCGATGACCTCGTGTCGCTGGCGAGCCTCGGGTTCCGGGGGGAGGCGCTGCCCAGCATCGGCTCGATCTCGACCCTCATCCTATCCTCGCGCGTGCGAGCGAGCGAGGCCGGGTGGACCATCCGCACCGCCGGTGGCATGGGCACGGTGGGACCGCTGCCCACCCCCCACCCGCCCGGTACCTCGGTCGAGGTCCGCGACCTCTTCTTCAACACGCCGGCGCGGCGCAAGTTCCTGCGCAGCGAGCGCACCGAGTTCCAGCAGATCCAGGACTGGCTCAGGCGCCTCGCGCTGAGCCGGGTCGAGGTCCGGTTTTCACTCCACCATAATCGCCGGAACGTCCTGAACGTACGCAAGGCGGCAGGTCCTCCGGATATCGCGGAGCGGCTGCAACAGCTCGGCGGGGCGCCGCTCGAGGCCGCCGTGGCCGTGGACGAGACGGCCGTCGCCATGCGGCTCCGGGGTTGGATCTGGCGCGCTCCGGCGGTCGGTAACGGACAGGAGATGAAGTACCTGTACGTAAACGGCCGCGCGGTCCGCGACCGTGCCGTCCAGCACGCCCTGTGGACGGCCGCCGAGCACAACAACTGCACCGGCCAGTTCGCGGCCTACTTGCTCTATCTCGAAATGGATCCGGCGGACGTCGACGTCAATGTCCATCCCCAGAAGCTGGAGGTCAGGTTCCTGGACGGTCGCTCGGTGCATGACTTCGTGCTGAGCGCCGCCAAACGGGCCTTGGCTGGCGCCGGCTCGGTCGCGAGGGTGTCTCCGAGCGCGGCCGGGGGCCCGGCCCGAACCCCGTCGGTTCCCAAGGTGAGAGAAGCCCCGGGCGCTTACCATACGGCGGCCAGGCCACGCCCCCCGGCGCCCGCAGCCGCGCGTGCCGGCCGGGCCGTCGCGCTCGTCGGGGCGCGGTACCTGGTTGCCATGGACGCGGCTGGCGTCACGGTGACCGACGGCGCCGTGGCATTGCGCCGGCTGTTCGACGAGTGGGCCCGGCGGGGTCCGGCCGTGACCCGAACCCTACTCATCCCGGAACGTCTCGATCTGGGCGAGCGCGCGATCGAAACCCTCGAGGGGCACGCGGCGCTCCTTTGCCGGATGGGCCTGGATCTCGAACGGGCCGGCTCCGACGCGCTCTTGGTGCGCGGGGTGCCCGGACCGCTGCACGGGAGTGGCTACGAAGCCTTGATCCGTGACGTGGTCACGGCCCTCGCCGGCCGGAGTGCGGCGCCGGAACCGGATGCGGGATTGCCGGCGGTCCTGGCCGCGCACGCCCTGCGCTCTGCCGGAGTGTCCTCCCCCGCGGAGCTGGAGGACACGCTCCGCGACTTGGCGGTGGTGGGCTACGGCGAAGGGGGGACGGTGGCGCCCGGTCTTCGGCGGCTCACCGAGGGGGATCTGGCCAGACTGGTGAGCGGCGCGGCGCCGGAGGACGGTGCCACCCACGCAGCATGAGCGGCGCGCCCGACCTGGGCGGCAGAATGGGGCCGGTCGTGTTCTTGATGGGGCCGACCGGGGCCGGCAAGACAGCGCTCGCCCTGGGGCTGGCCGCACGGCTGCCCGTGGGGCTCGTGAGCGTCGATTCCGCCATGATTTACCGCGGGCTCGACATCGGCACCGACAAGCCCGGAGCCACCGTGCTGGCGCGCTTCCCCCACCGGCTCATCGATATACGCGACGTGGATCAAGCATATTCGGCCGCGGAGTTCCGCCGCGATGCGCTCTCCGCGATCCGGGACCTCCTCGCCCACGGCCGTATTCCGCTCTTGGTGGGAGGGACGGGGCTGTATTTCCGGGCCTTGGAGCACGGGCTCTCGGCGCTGCCCGGCGCCCACCGCGAGGTGCGGGAGCGGCTTTCGAGCGAGGCCCGAAACGGCGGCTGGGCGCGGCTGCACCGGCGTCTGGCGGTGTTGGACCCCGAGGCGGCGTCCCGCATCCACCCCCACGATGCAAAGCGTATCCAGCGGGCGCTCGAGGTCTGCGAGGTCACGGGCGACCCGCTCACGACGCTCTACGCCCGCGATACGCAGGAACCGCTGCCCTATCGGGTCATCAAGTTGGTCATTGCCCCTCGGGACCGCAAGCGCCTGCAGGCCGGCCACAGGCAACGGTTCCTGGGCATGCTGGAGCGCGGTCTCATCGACGAAGTGCGGCGGGTCCTGTCGTGCACGGATGCTCGCGACGCCTGGCCGGCCATGCGGCTCGTGGGGTATCGACAGGTGTCTGAGCACTTGACGGGCAGGTGGGATCGGAACGCCCTGGTGGAGCGGGCGGTGATCGCGACCCGGCAGCTCGCCAAGCGCCAGATGACGTGGTTGCGGGCTGAGCGCGGGGCCGTCAGGCTGGACAGCGACGACCCTTGCCTGCTGTCCACGGCCCTAGCAGCCTGTCGGACTTAGCGTGGAACTTTTCAAGCGCGAGGGGATCGGATCGGTCAGGGTTCCGATGAGCGAGCGCGCATGAGCCATTTCCGTCCCTGTGATCGTGACACCCCTTACCTGC
>JALZID010000330.1 GCA_030860485.1 Pseudomonadota bacterium
GCTGGCATGCGAAAAGATTGGGCAAAACCCCTGATGGACAAATTCTACGAGCTACTGCAAGCACAACCCCTCTACCGCGAGGTCTTCGGCATCATATAGCGGGGAAATTATGAGGGGATTGATAAGCATAAGCACACCTCACGGCTGCTCCTCCTCCAACCCGTCCACTCCTTGTTCCTGATCACCGAGGCCTTGAGGTACGTCGATATTCCGTCGTCCGTATAGAACTTCAGCGGCTCGCCCGTCGATCCGCTTGTGCTGTTGAGGTGCAAACGATTGCCCGTCAGCGCTGCCGTCTGCAGGCGGTCGTGGTTCCGCCGAATCGTGGCTTTGGTCAAAACCGGCAGGCGCGCGAACGTCTCCGCCTGTGCCAGCTCCCGCGGATCTACCCCAAGCGCATCGATTGCATCCCGGTAGTAGTGAAGCCATGTTCCTTCAGGGCGGTGAGCTTGTGCTCGAAGGACCCCACGGACTCTGACAGCATGTTCCAGATCCACGAATGGCTTTCGAGGCCAACGCTGTGGAACATGAGGACCGGAACAATCTTACTGTTTCGCAGGAGTCGCATCGGTGTGCTGGTCCAGTATGCTGCGGTACAGCTCTTCGTAGCGATCGCCGACCGATTGTATGGAAAAGTCGGTGCGGCAGCGAGCATGGGCGCTCCTGCCAAGTGCTGTTCGCCGTCCTTCATCCAGAACCAATGCCTCCATCGCCTCGGCCAGCAGAACCGGATCCCCCGGGGCAACGAGCAAGCCCTCCGATCCTGCTGCGATTGTGTCTGGGATACCCCCGACGCGGGTGGCTACGATCGGCAGTCCGAGGGCCATGGCTTCGAGCAGGGCCATAGGTTGGCCCTCGCGCAACGAGGACAGGACGAAAGTATTGAATCGGCGCAACCACGACTGGATATCGTCCTGGAAACCGACGATATGAATGGTAGAAGCGAGACGCAAAGCGGAGATCTCGGCTTCCAATCGGTTCCGCTCCGGGCCGTCGCCGACGATATAGAGCTCCACATCGTATCCCTTGTCACGCAAGAGCCCTATTGCCCTGATAAGGGTGGGGTAGTCCTTGGCCTCCACCAGGCGCCCGACTGTGCCGAACGTGTAACAGCCGGCCGGCTGTGAGACAAGCGGTGTACACACCTCGGTGCCATTGGGGATCAGTGGGTCCGGTTAATTTCGGGGTAGGTGCCCTGAAACCCAATAACGGCGCGGCTTCCCATGGATTGCCAAGGTGTCTCCGATTTGAACAGTGCAGGCCGTTTCGGCCACCCTTCCGGCTTTTGCTCCGCCGGAGGGTGCGATGAACATTGGCAAGACCCTGTTTGCCCAGATCATGGACTTCCTGCCGTGGAAGACCTTCCACCGGATTGTGGCACGCTACCGAGGCGACCACCGTGTCAGGAGGCTCTCCTGTGCCGAGCAGTACCGCTGCATGGCCTTCGCTCAGCTCACCTATCGCGAAAGCCTGCGCGACATCGAAGCATGTCTGTCGGCCCAGGCGGCGAAGCTCTACCACATGGGGTTTCGGCAGCCGGTCAGCCGCTCGACGCTGGCCGATGCCAACGAGGCGCGCGATTGGCGCATCTATGCCGACTTCGCCCAAGTGCTGATCGCGCAGGCGAGGAAAATCTACCGCGAAGAGGGTTTCGGGGTGGAGTTGTCCAATACCGTCTATCCGCTCGACGCCACTACCATCGACCTGTGCCTGTCGGTATTTCCCTGGGCGCCATTTCGCTCGACCAAGGCCGCGGTGAAACTGCACACACTGCTCGATCTGCGCGGGGCCATCCCGACATTCATCCACATCTCCGATGGCAAGCTGCACGATGTCAATGTGCTCGATATTCTCATCCCGGAGCCGGGTGCCTTCTACGTGATGGACCGGGGCTATCTCGATTTCGAGCGCCTTCACGTGCTGCATTGCGCGGGCAGCTTCTTCGTCACGCGCGCCAAGTCGAACATGGATGCACGACGGGTTTATTCCCGTCCCGCAGATCGCGCCACCGGCGTCATCTGCGACCAGAGCATCGCGCTGAATGGCTTCTACAGCAGCCAGCATTACCCCGAACATCTGCGGCGCATCCGCTACAAGGACCCCGAGTCCGGCAAAAAGCTCGTGTTCCTCACCAACCACTTCGGGCTGCCCGCGCTCACGATCTGCGCGCTGTATCGCAGCCGCTGGCAGGTGGGCGTGTCCAGTCAAGGGCACATTGTCCAGTCGGTGGAAGTCCGACCGAGGCCAAAAGACTCAGGCCTCGTAGCTTGGGAGGCGCCGTGGCGCGAGAGCAAGACGGCGGAGC
>JALZID010000331.1 GCA_030860485.1 Pseudomonadota bacterium
TCGAGCTCCCCGCCCAACCGCCGCCGAAGATCACCGCCAGCTCAGTTCTCAGCCATCGCCCTGTAGTGCAGACCTAGGGGGGTCCCTATGAATGATATCAATCACTTAGGACCTCGGTACCCCCCGAATCGGCTAAGTCGGGCTAGGACGCGCTTTCTCCCCAACCCTTCCTCTGGATCGGCCAGGGCGAGGAAACTTCTTCCTGCTCAAATGCCGATCAGCCCACGCAATTGTTCGACCGGGGTGCGGTGCAGGAATTCGCCGGCGGGCAAGCCCTCCGGATTGCTGTTGCGTATCGCCTGAACGAGGCCTTTCAGGATTGCGACCATCGCCTCGCCGGGCGCGCGTTCATAGAGGATCTTCGCGAGCCGGGTGCCGTCGCGCGCGCCGCCAACCTGGATCACGTAGTCGTTCTTGCCGTAACCGTAAATGCCGATCTCGGCGGTGGGAGGGCGCGAGCAAACATTGGGGCAGCCCGCCATGCGGATGATCACGTCCACCTCGCCGAGGCCGGCTTCCTCCAGCGCACGGACGTAATAGGGCAGAATCCGCTCCGCCTCGGTCATCGCGAGCCCGCAGGTCGGCTTGGCCGGGCATGCCATCGCGAGCCTGCTGCTGTGCCATGTCCCCGCCGACCGCCGCGGATGGGTCGAGCAGGTGCTGAAAGAGCATGGGGTCAACCGGCCCGAGGAAATCTCGAGTGTGCGCCAGGTCCTGGTTCGGCGTGATGCGCACGCCGAGATCGAGTTGCTCGACGATTTTGCGCACCGCGGTGCGCATCTGCACCGTTGCAGTGTTCTGCAGCCGGCCGTTTTCCACCGGAAGCCCGTAGTAAAAACAGCCCCTGCCGCCTGCCTCCGGATGCCAGCCGTGGTGATACCGCACCTCGGGAATCGGCTGCGGCTCGGCTTCCATGAGCCGGATGCCGAAGCGCTCGAGCAGCGTGGCCTTCACCGGGTCCACACCGAGCCGCCGCAAGGTGTATTTCCAGCGCGCCTGGCGCCGGTTCTTGCGCTCGCCGTGCTCCTTTTGCAGGATCGCGATCGCGCGCACGGTATCCACCACCTGCTCGCGCGGCAGGGATGGAAGCCGTCCTTAAGCTTGGAGTCGAAGCGATGCGCCATAGGTCTATTGTCGGTCCCGACAAGACTGGATGGCGGTTCGAAAAACCTTAGAACGTGCCATTCCAGGATTTAAAAACCCGACTCGTCTGCTTATGGGCTATAGGAAACGAAAATAGGAGACATTCACCATGAGCTTGCCAAAAGGGCCCTCCATTGAAAGAGAGCAATTGTTCGAAATCTTTACCACCAATCCGTTTCCTTTTCTCCGCCAGTGCTTCGAAACCTATGGTGATTTGTTCACGCTAGACCTTGATACATTTGGCGTCGACCGATACGAAGCATCAGGAACATGGGTGTTCATGAGTCATCCGGATCATCTGAGAGAGCTGTTCACCACCGAAGGAGGGGGCATACGCGGCGGCGCCGCTAACGATATTCAGTTTCAGCAATTGCTACCCTCCGAAAGCAGCGTGGTAATTGATGGATCGGAACACCTGGAGCGCTGCCGCATGCTCAGCAAACTGGTTCAGGGGGAGAAAAAATCCGCAGTTTCACCGGCGCCATTCATCGTTTGGTCGCCGAGGAGGTCGGCCGCTTCCCGTCCAGAGAGGTATTTTCGCTGGCCCCTTGTTTGCGCCGAATTTCCAATCAGGTGATGCAACACCTGACATTCGGTTCGCGCGTGGACGATGACACCGCCTACATCAGTACACGATTGAGCGAGTTCGGAAATCCAGCCTATCGCGAGAGGATAAGGTTAGTTTGGTTAACGATTGTTGTAAGGTACTGAATCAGATAATCGACCAATCAAAGACATGTTCCCGTTCAGACGGCAGCGATCAGAGCAGCATATTTTCGCTCCTGGCAAATGCGGAGGACTCTCGCGGGACCCTGACTCGAGCGCAGATCCGCGCCGAGCTATTGGTGATCTTGCTTGGTGGAACTGACACGACTGCAAGTACGATGAGCTGGATAATGGCATGGATAATGGCCAATGAATCGGTTCGCGCTAGGCTGGGAGAGGAACTCTTGATGCTACGCGACCAGCCGTTCGATGGCGACAATATCGACAAACTGGAATATCTCGACGCGGTAATCAAGGAGAGCTGCCGAATCAGTCCGATGCTGTTTAACAGCTCGGCCCGTCTACTCACTCAACCGCTGGAACTGGGCGGATATCGATTGCCAGCGGGCACCATCGCAGCCAGCTGCTCCTATCTTGTGCATACGCGTCCGGACAACTATCCGACGCCAATGCAATTTGATCCGAAGCGGTTTTGGAGAGTTAAGCCCGATTCGTATCGCTGGGTACCATTTGGAGGCGGAATCAGACGCTGCACGGGAATGGCTTTTGCGCTCTACGAGATTAAGGTGGTCATCGCGTCCTTGTTGCGTTTGGCCAAACTCGAACCTGTGGAGGTAACTACGGAGCCGGAGCTGCAAGGAACTTTTTTCGCACCAGCGGGTGGCGTCAAGGTACGAATCCGTTAAATCTCAAGAATCGTTGCGAAGTCCTGAAAGCGCGGTACAAAAAAAGCCGAACAAAGGCGCATCGGCGAGCATGGGACCTCCGTGACGGTATTTTGCGTGGCTGCCGACCACGACACCGCCAAGTATACCGTAAAAGACCGTCCGGTGGTATAGACTACACGGGACGGCTACGGAAGGATGGGCTTCGAGAGCAGGTTACAGCGAATTAGCGTGCGTCTTGGATGCTGCTAGAAACGATTCGACATAACGGGCCAGGAGATCGACCTCGATATTGACCCGCGTTCCGGCCCTGTAACTGCCGGCGATGGTCGCGGACAGCGTGTGCGGGATCAGGTGGACCTCGAATTCCCGACCCTCGATGCGGTTCACGGTGAGGCTCGCCCCATCCACGCATACGGAGCCCTTGCGGGCGAGATAGCGCACCAACGCTTCGGGTACCGCCACCCGCATGCCGGCATCGGGGTCGCCACGCTGCGCGGCGGCGACCGTGCCGATCCCATCCACGTGACCGGTCACGAAATGGCCCCCGAGCCGCCCCCCCGGGCACAGGGCCTTCTCCAGGTTGACCCGCCCACCGGCGCCGCACTCGCCGAGGGTCGTGCAGCGGAGCGTCTCCTCGGACACATCGACGGCGAATCCACCGCCCGTTAGCTCCACCACCGTGAGGCATACGCCCTGGACCGCGATGCTGTCTCCCAACCGTACATCGCCGAGGTCGAGGGGGCCGGTGTCAATCGCAACGCGCAGGCCGCGCGCCGCGCGCGTCACGGCGGCGATGCGCCCGACGGCCTCTATAATTCCTGTGAACATCGGGCGGTGAATATCGGATCAGGGGCGTGATCACTCGGATCCGGGCCGTGCCGTGATCCGCCAATCGCTGCCGATGGCCCGGACGTCGGTGATCTGCAGGTGCAGCGCGTCCTCGAGACGCGAGTAGTCGCCAAGCGCGGCCATGGGCATGGCATCGCCGCCGAGGAGCCTGGGTGCCACGTAGGCCACCAGCTCATCCACGAGGCCGGCCGCCAGCATCGTACCGGTGAGGACGGGCCCGGCCTCGACCAGGACCTCGTTGACCTCCAGCCCCGCCAGCGTTTGCAGCACCTGGGTGAGGTCCGGTCGGCCGTCGCACATGGGGACCTCGATCACCCGTGCGCCGGCTTCGGCGAGCGCCACGCGCCTCTCGGGACCGGTTTCTCCGCAAAGGACCAGGGTGCTGCCGGCCTCGCGTAACATGCGCGCGCTCGGGGGCATGCGGAGCCGGGTGTCGAGGATCACACGCAGTGGTGCGGCGCCCGCGTCGACCAGCACCGGGTCGCGCACCGACAGCAAGGGGTCATCCGCAAGCACGGTGCCGATGCCGGTCAGGATGGCCGAGCTCTGGGCACGCAGGCGCTGGACGTCGGCGCGCGCGGCTTGGGAGGTGATCCAGCGGCTCATCCCGGAACGCAGCGCGACGCGGCCATCCAGGCTCATGGCCGTCTTGGCCGTGACCCCTGGCAGCCCCGAGCGCATGCGTTTGACGAAACCGCGGTTGAGGCGGCTGGCCTCGGCCTCGCCGAGCCCCGTGGCTATCGCGATCCCGGCCTCGGCCAGCGCCCGGCAACCTCTTCCCTGGACCGCGGGGTTGGGATCGGTCATGGCAAGGACGACGCGCGCGATCCCGCCGCCGATCAGCGACTCCGTACAGGGGGGGGTGCGGCCCTGGTGGCAGCAGGGCTCCAAGGTCACATAGCAGCTCGCCCCACGCGCCTGGCGACCCGCCGCGCGCAGGGCCAGGACCTCGGCGTGCGGCTCACCGGCTTTGCGATGCCAACCCTCGCCGACGACGGCGCCGTCTTTGACCAGCACGCAGCCGACGCGGGGGTTCGGGTGGGCGGTATAGAGCCCGAGGCGCCCGAGAGCGAGGGCGCGGGCCATATGCCGGTGATCGTTTGCGCTCCACATGCCGGATCTGAGCCTCGGGGCATCCCTCTAGGACATTCCACTATGACACGGATCGGCGAGGCACTACACTACGCCGGCATGGCGGCGCGACACAACGAGTTCATCTTCCGGCTCGATGACGAGGAGGTCGCGCTCATCCGCGATTTTGAGGGCATGTACCGCCAGTGTGAGGACCCGCATGGCCAATCCCGGGTGCTCGAAAACCTCTCGTATCACCTGGTCACGGCCACCTTGGACAGGGCCATCGCCATGCTGGACCACAAAGGGCGGCTGGCCATCGCGGATCTGGGTTGTGGCCTCGGGTACTTCACGCGCCACTTGAAGCAGTGCTATCCAGAGGCCCTGGTCTACGGGCTCGATATTTCCTCGGTAGCCCTGGAACGCGCCGCCCGGCGGGCCCCGGACTGCACCTTTCGGCGCGTGGATCTGAAGACCGCGGATCTCTGCATCGCCGGCGGCCGGCGCTTCGATCTGGCCGTGGCCCTGGACTGTCTCTACTACTTCGAGGACCATGAGATCCATAGCGTCCTCTCCAATATCCGTGCGCTCCTCACCCCTCGAGGTTTCCTGATGGTGGGCTATCACCTGCCGGAGGACATGCGCTTCGGTCTCTACCTCCGCTCCCTCGCCGATGCCGAGCGCCTGCTCGCCCCCCACGCCCTCGAGATCGTCTACAGTTTCGAGGTCCACAACCGGCTGGACCGCACCTACAGCGGCGCACCGGTGGGACGCCACCTCTATTTCCTGGCGCGCGGTTCCTCGTGAGAGCTACTTATCGAGGACATAGAGCCAGTCGCGGCCGCCGCAGACCTCGCGTGCGTGCCGCAGGTGGGCCGCGTAGGGGTGAAAGAGCCGATCGAGGCCCTCGGGGCAGAATCGGAATTGGTCATTGGTCATGCCCTCGACATGCGTGCCCCAGGCGACGATCCGGGACAGACAGGACCACCGGGATTGCGTCAGGCTCTTGACCGATTCCGAGACGATCAGGCGCTGCAGCGCCGCGTCGAACAACTGCCCGAGGACCTCGGCCACGTCCGGATAGAACTGAAACAGGCTCGCCTGGCATACCACCACCTGCGAGCCGGGGAGAGAACGACGGCGCAGATCGAAGCGCTCGACCTCCCGGCCCCGATCACGGGCGCGGGCGACGAAGACGGGGCTCTGGTCCAGGCCCCGATAGCGGATCGAAGGGTCGAGATACCCAGTCAAGGCCCCGTCGCCACAGCAGACATCCAGGACCTCGGCGCCCTCGGGGACCCATTGCGCCACTTCTCGGAAGCGCTCGCGGCGATGGACATGGTAGACGGCGGTCATGAGACCGTGATAGAGGAGGCTGCTGCGGTAGAGGATGGCCATGGCGGGGTCTTCCTGCCGAGTTATGGTTGTCGTTATGAGGCCGCCGCTCCCCGGCCGGGAGTGGCCCGGCCGATCTTTGCACAGCCGTAGTGCGCTGGGAAGTAGGGGCGCACGACTGTGTGCCACCAATGCCACCAAACGTCCTCTCGCCGGTCCGGTGTCACCGTGACGAGGAGGGACAGTCAGGGGCATCCAGCATGCCGTGCCCCCTACGGTGCCTCGTGTAGTCCCGAGGTGCCGGCGGGATCGGTCTTCAGGGCCTCCGCGAGACATCCGGATCAGTCCGTCGGGATCGAGTCGGCCTCGGTCTCCGTCGGCATGACCGGACCCCCTACGGCCTGCCGGTAATTGGAAAACACGTAAACGGCCAGGGAGTTGGCGATACGCACCAACATGGCATTATCCGTACCGCCGACAGAAAATGCGCCGCCCATGGCGGCGGCATGGGCGTAGAATTCTGGATAGGCGAGCTCTTTTCCGGTTTCCTTGTCGAGAAACCTCGCGCGCATGACCACGGCGGAACTGCCCGCAAATGCGCCGGAAAAAAAACCGTTGGCCACCTCCCACGAATTCAGATCGGTGATCACGGGTTCGATGAGCAATGTGCGGGTCGGGGTGTCGAGCGGTTTGACGTTCCACCGGTCCAGCCTCGATTTCAGACGGTCATCGATATTTTCTTGTATCTTCGCGAGCGCGTCCTGGTAAGCGGCGATTCCGGAATTCGCGCTGCTAATGACACAGGTCAGGAACAAGGCGCGATTCCGCGTGGACGATTGAGCCTGCATGGTCTGGCCGCTCCTTTCGGGGTTAGAGGGTTCTTCCAAGGATCGGAAAGGCAACGCGGTTTCGCAAGCCTGCCGGATCATGCGAAGTCCGCCCGCCAAAGGTGTACGGCGCGCTCCGTTAGCCGATGCTGGCGTGCGTCTAGGAGATCGAGCGTGCTCGGGCGCGATCTCCGGGATTTTTCGCGTCAAGGCATAAGCGCTTTGGCTGTACGCCCCGAGCTTCTCGACAAAGGTCGCGTTGCCGACTCGGCGGTTCGCGGCCGATTCGAGCAATGTCAGATTGCCGAGCCGATAGACCGCCGCTTCCCATCTCTCGCGAGGAAAGTGCTGTGCCCAATCGTCCAGCGGGTTCTCGGGGAGGATATGTTCGATCGCGGCCGGATCTGTGTCCGGGTCGCAAGACCGGCCGGACGCATCTTCTTCGAGCCGGGTCAAGATGTACTTGACCAGCTTCTTGCGCTGCCCTCCGGTGTCCACGCTGAGCAGGGCGAAGTCGTTCCGGAACTTGCCGTCGTCCACGTAGATGGGCTCCAAGCGCTCGAAGAGCGTCGCGAGATTGGTAGCTCTCCCATCGAGAACGGCCTTGGCCGCCTCGTGATAGGTGGGCTCCAGCGCGTTGGGATTGAGGCCGCTCACGACCGTGTAGCGGAACGAGATAACGCTCATGAGCTTCAGTACCCGAACAAAGTCCTCCCGCGAGAACCGCTCCCAGGCCGCAAAGAGGACCGGTGTCATCTGCCGCACGCGAAAGAGGTTCAGATCGCGAACGAACGGTTTTGCACCCAACAACTCAGCCCAATAGCCATGATTCGGATCGGAGAGGGCGGCGAAGAGCTCGGCACGAACTGCTAGCGCGTCGAGGAGCGCGAAGACGTCCTGCGGCGTTCTCACCCGATCGCGCACGAGCTTAAAAAGGCGTGGGCTTCGGATCTTCGGCTGCTCGCAAAGCAAGTCGTAGCGAAGAAACTCGGGAAAGCGCTCCGTGGCCACTGTGGCGACGAGCGAGCGCCATCGTCGCTGGAGTGCGTCCAGGTCGGCCGACACCTTCACCCTGGAGAAGAGGTAGTTCTTCAGGAGGTCGGTCGTCGTGAGCTCCAGTCCGCGGGCGTTGAGGGTCTCGAACACCGTGTAGGCGTTGAGCTCGTCATCCACCGTAATAAGGATGAAGAGGAGCTGGCGGGCGACGGTTTCCGAAAGGACCCTCGCGAATGCCTCGCCGTCGTCCTTTAGCTCGGAGACCTTGTCAAGCTGCGCTCCAAGGTACCGGAAGCAGTCCCACAATAGTCGGTTGGACTTCGGCAGGCCGCGCGGATTGAGCGGTTGTCTCAACTGGACGAGGTAGTCCTGGTAGAACGCGTTGTCGGTCGCGTTGAGAAACAGCCTGCTGCTCTCGACGAGCGAAGCCGGATCCTTCTCGCCGATAAAGCGATTGCGCAGCTCGTGGGCCCGTTCCCGGTTAGGCGCTGGCTCGACAACGCGGTCGGCCATCGCCCGGAGCTTGCCGATCACCACCAGTGCAAGAATGCTGAGCGTCGCCATCCGCTGCTGGCCGTCGATGATGAGGAACTCGCGGTCGCTAGTCTCCTCGACAACCAGGGCCCCCATATAGTGACGGTCGTCAGGCCGACCACGAAGCTCCAGAACGTCATTCCAGAGGTCTTCCCACTGCTCCTCGGACCACGAGTAATCGCGCTGGTAGGGCGGCACGCGGTACCCCTTGCCGTTACCGATCAACTCCAGGTAGTTGATCGTTCGCGTATTGAGGATGTTGGCTCGGCTCATCACAAACCTCTTAACCTCTTTGGTCTTTGGTCGCCGTCTAAGAATTCCACGATGGCGGGGGTGAAAGGACCTGTTTCACGGCCCGGGCGATGTCCGGGTACCTATTTATTGGTCCCCCCGTTGTCCATCGTCCCACCGAGGTTTGCGCTTTTCTAGGAAGGCGGAGAGGCCCTCACGGGCCTCGGGAGAGGTCCAGAGGCGGGCGAGCAGCAGCTCGGCGGAGGCTGTGCGTTCCGGCTCCCTCGGCAGGTCTTGCAGCGAGATACGCTTGCAATGGGCGAGGGCCTCGGGCCCGCCCGCAAGTAGGCACCCGACCTCGGCCTCGACGGCCTCATCGAGATGTTCGGCCGGAACGACACGATGCACGAGGCCGAGGCGCTGTGCCTCCTGGGCATCGACGCGGGCCGCGGTCAGGAACAGGCGCCGCGCCTGGCGTTGGCCCACGGCGGCGATGACGTAGGGGGCGATGACCGCGGGGACGAGGCCGAGCCGGGCCTCGCTCAAGGCGAACACCGATGTGTCGGAGGCGATGGCGACGTCGCAACACGTGATGAGCCCGACCCCACCGCCATAGGCCGGGCCCTGGATGCGGGCGATCGTGGGTTTCGAAAGGCCGTTCAGGCGGTGCATGAGATCGGCGAGTGTCCCGGCATGCGCTCGGTTGGCCTCCGGGGTGTCTGTGAGACGCGCCCGCATCCAGTCGATGTCGGCGCCGCTGCAAAAGGCTTCGCCGGACCCGCTGAGGACCACGACGCGGATCTCCGGGTCTTTATCGATCGCCGCAAGGCGGGCGAGGAGTGCGCCGATCAGGTCCCCGTCCAAGGCGTTGCGGCGCTCGGGGCGGTTCAGGGTCATGCGAGCGACGCCCCGCCCGTCGGTCTCGAACAGAAGGGCCTCGGTCATGACGTTACATCCGAAACACGCCGAAGCGCGTCTTGCGGCTCGGCGCGCCGGCGCAGATACGAAGCGCCTGCGCCAGCACCTCGCGGGTGCGCGCGGGGTCGATGATGCCGTCGTCCCAGAGCCGGGCGGTGGCGTAGTAGGGGTGGCCCTGGGTCTCGTATTGATCTCGGATCTCGGCGCGGTAGGCGGCCTCGTCTTCGGCGCCCCACTCGGCGCCCCGCGCCTTCAGTGACTCGCGCCGCACCACCGACAGCACCGAGGCCGCGACCTCGCCGCCCATGACCGAGATGCGGGCGTTCGGCCACATCCACAGGAAACGCGGCTCGTAGGCCCGGCCGCACATCGCATAGTTGCCGGCGCCGAACGAGCCGCCGATGACGACGGTGAGCTTGGGGACCTCGGCACAGGCGACCGCCGCGACCATCTTGGCGCCATCCTTGGCGATCCCGCCCGACTCGTATCTCTTGCCGACCATGAACCCCGTGACGTTCTGGAGGAACACGAGCGGCGTGCCGCGCTGGCAGGCGATCTGGATGAAATGCGCGCCTTTCAGTGCGGACTCGGAGAACAGGATCCCGTTGTTGGCGACGATCCCGACCGGATGCCCCGCGATCCGGGCGAAGCCGGTGACGAGCGTCTTGCCATAGAGGGCCTTGAACTCGTGCCACTCCGAGCCGTCCACGATGCGCGCGATGACCTCGCGCACGTCGTACTGGAAGCGCGGGTCCCTGGGGACGATCCCGTAGATCTCCTCGGCCGGATAGCGCGGATCGAGACACGTTTTGGGCTCGGAGCCCTGATATCCATAAAATAACCTGCGCGAGGGGAGATGGGACACGATGTCGCGGGCGATGCGAAGGGCATGGGCGTCGTCGTCTGCGAGGTGATCCGCGACCCCCGAGGTGCGGCAGTGCAGATCCCCGCCGCCGAGGGTCTCGGCGTCCACGACCTCGCCGGTCGCGGCCTGCACGAGCTGCGGTCCGCCGAGATAGATCGTCCCCTGGTTCCGCACGATGACCGCCTCGTCCGACATCGCC
Source organism: Pseudomonadota bacterium (assembly GCA_030860485.1). Lineage (NCBI taxonomy): Bacteria > Pseudomonadati > Pseudomonadota > Pseudomonadota bacterium. Next base: position 10,363 of record JALZID010000331.1, read on the forward strand.
GGCACATAGGCACCGCCCGCGACGCAATTGCCCATGACCACCGCGATCTGGGGGATCCCGAGCGCCGACAGCCGGGCCTGGTGATAGAAGATTCGGCCGAAGTGCTCGCGGTCGGGAAACACCTCTGCCTGGAGCGGAAGAAAGGCCCCGCCCGAATCGACCAGATAAATGCACGGCAGCCGGTTTTGCTGGGCGATCGCCTGTGCCCGCAGGTGTTTTTTGGCGGTGATGGGATAGTACGTCCCGCCTTTCACCGTGGCGTCGTTCGCGACCACCACGACGTCGCGGCCGTGGACCTGGCCGATCCCGGTGAGGATGCCGCCCGCGGGCAGCTCGTCTCCATAGAGACCGAGGCCGGCCAGCGGCGACAGCTCCAGGAACGCGCTGTCCGGGTCGAGCAAGGCCGCGACGCGCTCGCGCACCAGGAGCTTGCCGCGCTTCCGGTGCCGCTCGCGCGCCGCCTCGGGGCCGCCGGCTAGCGCCTTGACGAGGCGCTCGTTCAGGTCCGCAACGAGCCCGCAGAGGTGTGATGCGTTCTCGGCGAACCCCGCCGAGTCGCGATCGATGCGCGTCGAGAGGACCGGCATCGTCAGAGGCATTCGATGGTGACTAGCATTCGATCGCAAGGGCGGTAGCCTCGCCCCCGCCGATGCAGAGGGAGGCCACGCCGCGCTTCTGCCCGCGCGCCCGCAGCGCATGCAAGAGCGTCACGAGGATGCGCGCGCCCGTGGCCCCGATGGGGTGCCCGAGGGCACAGGCCCCGCCGTGGACGTTGACACGCTCGGGCCGGAGCCCGAGCTCCCGGATCGCGGCCAGCGCCACGGCCGCGAAGGCCTCGTTGATCTCGTAGAGATCGGCCTCCGCCGTGCCCCATCCGAGTCGGTCGAGCAAGCGCCGGATGGCGCCTATGGGTGCCGTCGTGAACGCCGCGGGCGCCTGGGCGACCGTGGCATGCGCGAGGATGCGCGCGAGCGGAGGGAGCCCGAGCTTCCGGGCGGTTGCTGCGGCCATCACCAGGAGCGCGGCGGCGCCGTCCGAGATGCTGGAGGCATTGGCCGCGGTCACCGTGCCCCCGTCCTTGCGGAAGGCGGGCTTGAGCCGGGCGATACGGGTGAGATCCAAGCGCCCCGGCCCTTCGTCCTCGGAGACGAGATTGCCCTTGACCTCGACTGGGACGATCTCCGCGCGGAACGCCCCGTCCGCGATGGCGCAAAGGCTGCGCTGCACCGACTCGGCGGCGTAGGCGTCCTGCTGCTGGCGTGTGAAACGGAATCGGTCGGCGCACTGCTCGGCGAAAAAACCCATGAGTTCACCGCTATCCGGGTCTTCCAGCCCGTCGTAGGACATGTGGTCGAGGAGGCGCGCATGCCCCATGCGTTGGGCGCGCGGGACCAGATAGGGGGCCCGGCTCATGGATTCCATCCCGCCCGCGACGACGACCTCGGCGGCGCCGGCGCGGATCTGATCGAAACCCAGCATGAGCGCCTTCATGCCCGAGCCGCACATCTTGTTCACCGTGGTGCAGGGCACGCCGATCGGGATCCCGGCCTTCAAGGCGGCCTGGCGGGCCGGTGCCTGGCCGAGCCCGGCGGGCAGCACACAGCCCATCAGCACCTCGTCGATGCGGGCCGGATCGATGCCGCTGTCCTCCAAGACCGCGCGCACAGCCACCGCGCCGAGCTCGGTGGCCGGAACGGCCGAAAAGGCACCCAGAAAGGCACCGATGGGCGTCCGTCTCGCCGCGCAGATCACGATTTCGTCCGGCATCTCAAGCCCTCGTTCTCAAAGCCCTCGTTCTCAAAGCCCTCGTTCCACTAGCTCGCGCCCGATCAACATGCGCCGGATCTCGTTCGTGCCACCGCCGATGTCGTAGACCTTGGCGTCGCGCAGGAGGCGTCCGGCGGGCGAGTCGTTCATGTAACCCCTGGCGCCCAGGCACTGGATGGCCTCGAGTGCCACGCGCACCGCCGACTCGGAGGCGAACAAGAGGCAGGCGGCCGCCTCCTTGCGGCTCTGTTCGCCGCGATCGAAGCGCGCGGCCACCCGATACGTGAGGGCGCGGGCGGCTTCGAGCGCGGTGTACATGTCCGCGAGCTTGCCTTGCATCAGCTCGAAGCTGCCGATGGCCTGGCCGAACTGCCGCCGCTCGCGCACATAGGGCAGCACGAGATCGAGCGCAGCCTGCATGATCCCGAGCGGGCCACCCGAGAGCACCAGCCGCTCGCTGTCCAGCCCGCGCATCAAGACCCGCGTGCCTTCGTCGACCGTGCCGAGCACCTGCCCTTCGGGTAGCTCGCAGTTCTCGAAGACAAGCTCGCAGGTGTTCGAGCCGCGCATGCCGAGCTTGTCGGTCTTCGGGCCCTTGCGGAAACCCGGCGTGCCGCCCTCGATCAGGAAGGCCGTGATGGCGCGGGAGCCGGCCTCGAGAGGCGCAGTGCGCATATAGACGATGACGAGCTGCGCCTCGGGGCCGTTCGTGATCCATTGCTTGGTGCCGTTCGCGACGAAGCCCCGGCCGCGCCGCTCGACCCGGCAGCCCATCGCCCCGATGACGTCCGATCCCGCACCGGCCTCGGACATGGCGAGCGCACCCACCCACTCACCCCGACACAGGCGTGGTAGGTAACACCTCTTCTGGGCCTCGGAGCCGTTCTCGTAGAGGGTGTTGACGCACAGGTTCGAGTGGGCCGCGTAGGACAGGCCGACCGATCCCGAGGCGCGTGAGACCTCCTCCATGGCGAGCACGTGCGCCAGGTATCCGAGCCTGCCTCCCCCGTACTCGGGAGCGACGGTGAGCCCGAGCAAGCCGGCTTCCCCGAGCTTGGCCCAGAGCTGACCGGGGAACGCGTTGTCGCGGTCGATGGCCTCGGCGTGCGGCGCTACCTCGGCCTCGGCGAAGGCCCGTACGGTTTGTCGAAACCCCTCCAGGTCCACGGTCACGCTAGTCTACCTCCATAAGAGTATGGATAATGGGGGTGCCGTTTGCCTCCCGGCAGCGGTCCCGGGGATCGCGGCCCGGACACCCCCAGCTGGACATTCCCCGCTGGCCATATACCAGTGGGACCTCCAACTGGGCCGAGCGTGCGTAATGATTCTGGGACGGGCGGTCCCGACACCTCTAGCCAAGAAGGAGAATAGCCATGCATCCGAAGAGTTTCAGACAGCTTCTCGCGATCCCCTTGCTGTCGGCCGTATTGGTGGCCGCGGGCTGCCCCTCGACGACCTCTAAACCCGAGGCCAGCCTCTATCAACGGCTCGGGGGAAAAGAGGCCATCACCGCCGTGGTCGATGACTTCGTCGCCAATGTGGCCGCCGACTCGCGTATCAACGGCCGCTTTGCGACCACCGATATCCCGAGGTTCAAGCAACTCCTGGTCGACCAGATCTGCGCCGGCAGCGGCGGGCCTTGCACCTACACCGGCCGGGACATGAAGACCACGCATGCGGGCATGGGGATCAGCGACGCGGAGTTCGATGCCCTGGTCGAAGACCTGGTTCAGAGCCTGGACAAGCTCAAGGTGCCGGCCGCGGAGAAGGAGGAGCTGCTCGGCATCCTGGGCCCCATGAAGGCGGACATCGTGGAGCCCGGGGCCTGAGCATCCCACCGGCTGCACCGGCCCGGAAGGGCGGCCAGGGACGGCCCGAATCCTCCTGTTTCCGCCCTTCGAAAGCGCGAGACTGTGGGGGTGGTCCCCCTTCGAACCCGGGCGACTTGTTCTTCTAATTCTAATTCCCCGGTTCGAGTAGATCCTTGAGCGCGGCGAAGGGGCGATGGGTGGCCACCGCCGTCTCCTCGTGTTTCAGGCTCACGGCCTCGCCGCGTACGAGATCGGCGTGGCGGGCATGCTCGTTGTCGTGGCAGTAACGGCACAGCAACTCCCAGTTGCTCCCGTCGGGCGGGTTGTTGTCGTGGTCGTGGTCGCGATGGTGGACGGTCAGCTCGTGGAGGTTGATGCGATCGAAGCCGCGCCCGCAGCGGCCGCATACCCAGGGGTAGAGCTTGAGCGCCTGCGCGCGATAGCCTTCCATGCGCTCGGCGTAGCCACGCCGTGCCTCTGCGACGATCTTATCGAGCCGGTTGGCATCGAGCGCCCCGCGCGCGGGTTTCGGGGGACGGGGGTATTGGTCGGCCATGTCGCTGCTCGCCTCTGAGGAGTTTCCCTAATGATAGACGAGAGGAGTTATCGATGCCGCACGGCCCGCTTCGATGACGGCCCCAGCGCTAGGGGTACCCCCCCGTGGGTGCCTACATGATACCGACGCCGCACGGCCCGGTTTGATAAGGGCCGGGTTGACAGGCGCATGCGCGCGGCTTAGCGTGCCTGCCAGCGGAGGTATCTGCCATGCAACGCGAGATCGATCGTAGCGGATTACGCGTCAAGGCCATCGGCCTCGGGGCCATGCCGCTCTCCATCGCCGGGCGCCCGGGACCGGAACAGGCGTTCCGGGTCATCGAGGCTTTCGTAGATGCCGGCGGGGATTTCATCGACACCGCCAACGTCTACTGTCTCGATGATAGCGACATCGGCCATAACGAGCGCCTCATCCACGACGCCCTGACACGACTCGGGCGGCGCGACCAGGTGCTGGTGGCCACCAAGGGCGGTCTGCGCCGGCCGCGCGGGGACTGGACCGTGGACGGGAGCCCGAAGTGGCTGCGCGCGTCGTGCGAAGGGAGCCTCGCGGCCCTGGGCACGAACGTCATCACCCTCTACCAGCTCCATGCCGTGGACCCCGCGGTGGATTTTCGGGAAACGCTGGGGGCACTCATCGCGCTCAAAGAGGAAGGGAAGATCCGGCACATCGGCCTCTCGAACGTGGACCCCGGGCAGCTCGAGACCGCGCTCGCGCACACCGCCATCGCCTCGGTCCAGAACCGCTGTAATCCGTTCTCGCAAGGGGATTTCAAGAACGGTCTCGTGGATCTCTGCAAGGCGCGTGGGGTGACCTACATCGCCTACAGCCCCGTGGGCGGCCACTTCGGCCACCAGCGCCTGGGCGCCGATCCCTTGCTGGCCCGGCTGGCCGCGAAGTACGCCTCTTCGCCCCAGTGCATCGCGCTTTCCTGGCTGCTCCACAAAGGCGATCACATCCTCCCCATCCCGGGTGCGAGCAAACCGGCGAGCATCCTGGACAGCCTGAAGGCCATGGACCTCACGCTGGAGCCCTCGGACATCGAGGCCATCGACCGCCTGCCGCGCGGCTAGCGCGCGCTTCTTCGAATGAGGGTGATGTCTGTACGCGGGACCGTAGGACGGTAGATCCTATGCAGGAGCGCCTGGCGCGCGTTCGTTACTGGTTTGTGCCCAACAGAGGTTAACCCAGGCGGTGCTGCATGGCATCGACAATTAACGCCGGACGGGCGTAGGCGGCGGGATGGGGCACAGCCAGATCCGAGCGACACGACCGCGATACCTGCTGAGATTTGCCAAGCTCCGTCCAGCTTACCGGATTTGTTGTCGCGCAACACGAAGCGCCGGATCCAGCCTACGTACGCCTGCTCGGTCCTGATGCTCTAGTGCTTGCGCCGGATCCGGTCTCGGATCCTTGTTCAGCAGACGGGGTTGTTCACCCATACCGACCTCCGAAGGTGCGCTTGCCTCTTGGCTTTAGGGGACTATAATTCGCTCAAGTGCTTGAATCCTTGGGTCAAGGCTCTTGTATGCTTACCCAACATACAGTCCTTTGACGCAGAAGAAAAGCACCTTTTAGTAGGGGGTCTACTTCTAGTTAGGCATTACATATGAGCAAGTTCGAAGAGGCATGTAGGCCTGTTATTTTTGAGCAGAAGCATGCGGAGTTCTCTTATTGGGGGAAAGGGTCCTCATTTCTAATTGCAAACTCTAACAACTGCTATTGGGTAACAGCCTCTCATGTTCTTATAAACACGGGTGGACACGCTGACTCTTTAAGGATCGTTCCATCAGACAATTCGCAAATATCTCTGTCATTTAATGAGCAATACACAGTAAATAAAGGATCAGCTGATGACGAGGATTACAAAGACATATTCATGCTTCGTATCGATTTGAATGAATTTGATAGTTCCGGTGATGCTCCGCTAGTAGCTCAGGATATAGACCAAGGGATTTTGCGAGCAGAGCGGCTAGAACCAAATGATCATTTATGGGTTATAGGTTATCCATCCGAGAGCAATTTCATAGACTACGAAAGTTGTGCAATCAAAAATACGAGGAGTGTTCTCAGAGCTGTCTATAGGGGAAGAAGTGTCTCTGATTACTGCCATGAGTTGATTATTGAGAGCTCGATAAAACTAGAAAATTATGATGGCCTAAGTGGCGGCCCTGTCTTCCATATGAAACAAGTGAATCGTAACGGACAAGTAGCGGCTTACCCATTGTTGGTTGGTATGCTCCTAAGAGGTACTGCATCCAGCGGAATTGCGCACTTTGTTAGCTCAAGCGTTATCGTTGATATTGTAAATTTGTTAGAAAACAATGCCTAACAAGCGCGTGGAGGCGGACGCGCAGAAGCGGTGCGCCGCTAACGCGCAGCGCTGGCCGGCCCACCACAACGTTCGACTCGACGACTTACGACCAACCATGCAGCCCAATGACGACAAGAACTTGAGGCGCCTCGTAACGGGCCTGTCCGCACCGGAACAGCCGCAACCGAAGGCGGGCAAGGATGGCGATCCTCAGCTTGCCGCCCTGTGTCAGCGCATCCTCGGAGCGATGATGACCGGAACGCGAAAGGCCCTCGTTGACTTTGGGAGCGGTAACGGGGTTCTACCACACCAGATGGTGAAGTTCGCTGCACAATCAGAGTACCCGTGCTACTGGGCCGTCGATTTTCCAAGTCCGCTGGACGATTTGGCCATTCCTCATCAGCTCCACAATGGCTCCCGGAAGTACACTGTTGACGACTTTTATGACAAGGCGCTGAAGCTCCACGCGGACCAGATCGGAATCGTCGTCTTGCGAAATATCCTCCACGAGATGACTATCGCCGACACCACTCGCCTCTTCAGCGCGCTGCGGGCTCACTTGCCCGATGACGCATCTATCTACGACGCATCTATCTACATTCAAGACATGGCCCGCTTGGCTACGCCCGAACGCGGGAACGTCGGCTGGGACCTCGATCTGCTCGAAGGCTGCCTAGGAGACCTTGGCTTCAAGGTCATAAGCTTTCCGCAAGTGAGCTATGGTGGAGTCCCCTGGTTCGCGATGGACCTCCGCGTCATCGACAGAACTGAACGCAACGATCACCAGCGACTATGCGCCGCCAGGTCGGAGCAACTCGACCGCATCGCCGTCAAGCTGAGCGAGGCTGGGGACGACTATACTCGTACGTCCGAGCTAATGCTGCTCCAGCACGAGTATACAACTCTCGCATTGCAGCTTCGCAAGGCCGGGTGGTCGGACGGCGCCCGCCATAGGCGCGCGCCCGCATTGGGATCGCTATCTATCCCACTCCATCCCTTCGCGAGCGACCTTGATTACGCATGCCAGACGCCCGAAGCGTCCAGTGTGAGCGGACTCGTCGCGATGCTCTCGAGCAAGAGGCTCATCGACTTCCCGCGCCTCATCGCCACAGCCACACGCGACATTTGCTTTGGCGGCTATTCGAACCGGCTGCTCTTTGTCCGCGATGAGAACCGGGCAGCTCTTCGGCAAGCACTCTCACGGTGCGTTGCAGTCCGCGTCGTTGTTGCGGACCCGCGCTCATGCGCCGCGGCGCTACGAAGCCAGGAACCTGTCTACGCCAACCCTGGCGAGCTACTGGGTGCGATCGGCGAAACTATTGAGCGCGGCCGCGACTTCGCTCACCGGATTGCCGCGGACCTCGGTGACGACGTACGAGGCCGACTCACTATTCGCGCATCCGGCCATGTTCCGAGGTGGTCGTATTGTATTGTCGATGATTGGTGCTATCTTAGTTTCTATTCAGGCTGGGCTACTGGTAGCGCCTCACCGTGTCTTGTCTTTCGCGGACTTCCCCATGCAGTACAGAACTACTTTCATGTGGTGAGGCAGGAATTTCTTAGTATCTATCATGATGCTCAGGACTTGCTGGGCCTACCATGACGAAGGCACTAGTCGCAGCTGGGGGCCTCGGCACCCGCATGCAGCTCTATCAACCCAAGGCCGCACTTGGGCATTGTGGACAATCCCTCGGATTTTGGACTGCCGCTTCACTCACCGCGGCTGGCTGCGAGCTGGTCGTATTCTGCGTTGACAACCCTGACTGGGCGACCACGTTTCGCCGCGAGCTTCGTGCGCTTCCAACTTGTAAGGTTGTCGTAGATCGCGGATTTGACAATACGTTCCAATTGTTCCGGGCGCACGCTAACGGTGCGGGTCGGTGGGTCTTCGCATATGGTCACGCACCCCGTCCTCCCGTGGAGTTCCGTCGGCTCTTGGCGGTGGGAGCCGCAGTTGTCGCAACCGCGGTGCCTCAGTCGTCGAAGCGGTCCCTGCTCCGCCTCGGTACAGCAATCATCGAGCCGCCGTTCGTAGTTGACCTGGATGTGGTTTCATTGAACGGTAGATCATGGGGAGAGTTCTTCGAGAGGCACTCAACGATGGCTGTCGTCGGCCCACTCGCGACGATGGGCGTCCAGGAGTTTAACTATCCAAGCGAATGGCTATCATACAAGGACTACTTGGCACGCGCTTTCCGCGGACCTGTCTTTGATGGGCCGGCCAACAAGGTGTTGCAGCTGACGGTCGCCTCTGGTCGGCCCTCCGGGCCCCCGGACGGCGGCCGCAGCTGAACATCAGGCCGTTGGACGGCGCGAAAAGTCGTTGTTGAATGAGCATGCTCGCTTTCATGCCATGGTGTTCCCTCAACGAGCATCCCTCGGTGGGACCGGTGTCGCTGCTCACCTACCGTCGCGGCCAGCTGCCCGCGGGAGTTCCGCGCAAGGTCCGACAGACAATGGACTTGGTCCTGGAGCCATACCGAGTAGCGCGACGCGCGCCCGTTCGCGATGCCACGATCTTAGCGATTGACCCCTCGGATCCGATCAAGGATCTCGACGAAGAGCAGCGCGCAGATGTTTTCACGGCCGCCGAACTCGTTGCGTTCTCTGCCCTCTCCGCCAGGGATTTCTTTGGCTTCACCTATTGGAATCGAGACAACTTCCAAGTCGTGATCCAGTCGTTCTCCGACCCGGCTGGGGGAACAGCCATCACGACCCGGAGAAGAGACGGGACAACGACGAACTATCTGCCCCGTGGATCGTACGAGTTTCCCAAGCCTCTCCATGTTGGAAGCATCGGTCGGCAGGGGATCGACACGCCGCTCCTGCAATCTCTCGCAGCGGCGTGGGGGGAAGCCGATTGGGATCAGGTTTGGGAATCGATCATCGCATTCAATGCTGCGAACACCGATGCGATGGACACGCCAGAGCACGTCGAGTTCGTTCTGCTGTCAGGAGCGTTTGAGCGCCTTCTCGACTGCCGCAGAGGTAACGAGGACGAGCTCGCCGGCAGGTTCACTGCAGCTTTCCAGCCCACCGATCCCACTGACCCGCGGGCGTGCGATCGCACTCAACCTCACGTCGATAGATTCCGTCGTTCGAAGAGCGTCGCGGAAATCTGGCTTAGGGACTTCTTTCGAGTCCGAGGTCATCTGGCCCATGGGAGGATCTCGCCAGGACACCCCGCCATCTGGAGTTTGCCTGAGCATCTCCTGCTCGCTTCCTATTGCTTCCCCCTCATAGTGAAGTTGGTCGTGAACGCCCGCGGACTCTACGAGCTGACGCGCGATGACCGAGAAGCGATCGATTGGTTCGAGCGATTCGCATCTATCAGAGCGTTCGAGGCGACAGGCGACCCGGATGACCAGTCATCCTTCCCATGGAATCAAGTCAAGAGCGAGAGAACTAGTGAGCGCATCCGCCGCGGAATCGAGCAACAGATCAGGCAGATGGGATGGCCGGAAGACGTCGAGTCGGAATCGTAAGGCGGGCCGTCCAACACGCCGCTGCACCTGACGGCCGCGGGCTCTTCAGCCGAGGTGAGGCGTGATAAAGTACACGTGCGGCCGCAGGTGAGCGGCCATCCGTTGGGCGGACCTAACAATCGGACGCCCGAGTATGAAGGAGAAGAAGTCATGGGAGCTAAGGCCAAGATCAAGGCTAAGCCCAAGACCATTGACGAGTACCTCGCGGAGTTGAGCAACGACAAGCGAGTAGCGCTCGGCCTGCGAAAGACCATCCGCGCTGCAGCTCCAAGAGCTGAAGAGTGCATCAGCCACCAGTTCCCCGCCTTCCGTCTCGACGGACATGACCGTTGAGATCATCACGTCAGCTTCCCAGGTCATTGGCCTCGCACTGGATGCTGCCATGCGAAACGACGGTCCACAGTGGTGGCGCGGCCAAGCCCATGCCTCATGGAGCCTGCGTCCAACCATCGCTTATCATGCCGGAGGTTATCAGGCTGAAAAGAACATGCTGGCCATGTTCAGGCTCGGCGCGCCGAGTCGGCACACGACTCTTCCTACACACGAGGACGTTCCTGGTTGGCTGTTCTTGGCACGTCATCACGGTCTCCCATCACGATTGCTAGATTGGACGGAGTCCCCGCTCGTGGCGCTGTTCTTCGCCGTCTATCCAACGGACTTCAAGAATCTTCCCGATAACGAGGATAGCGCCCTATGGCGCCTCAGCCCTTGCAAGCTCAACAAAAAGTTCCTGGACCTTGAGAAGATCTGTCTTCCGGAGAGCCCAAAGGTAGTTCCGCTTTTCAAACGTGCCCTGACCGGTGAGCCCCGAACTAAAGATGCGATTGCGGCCGTCGCAGCACCAGAACTTGATTTACGAATGCTCTTACAACAGTCACGCTTTACCATTCACGATACCGACTTGCCTCTAGAGCAGCTGACGGCTGGCGAGGGCGTAGTGCAGAAGTACGTCATCCCTGCCACGAACAAAATGATGGTCCGCGCAGAACTTGAGGCTCTTGGCATGCGTTGGTCATCGATATTCCCCGACTCGGGTAGCCTGGCGAACTATGTGGCCAACCTCAAGTGGAAGGACACTGTGTAGTGCATCCGGCTATAAGGCGCTGCACCTAACCTGGCCCGCGATGTCGGTTTCTGGGACTTCATAGCCCACTCATGCGGGCCGGGCAGGTGCGCTTTGGTCGTTCGGCGGCTAGGGTCTCTTTGGAGGTGCATTATGTCCTCGCTCAGCGGCAAGGTGGATATCGTGACGGGGTCTTCCCGAGGCATCGGCGCGCGAATAGCGACCCGGTTAGCGCAGGCAGGCGCAGGAGTCGTTGTCAACTACGCAGGCGGGCGAAATGCCGCGGAGCAAGTCGTTCAATCCATCGAAGCCGGCGGTGGACAGGCGCTGGCCGTTCAAGGAGACGTGAGCAAGCCGCAGGACGTCCGGGCCTTGTTCGATGCCGCGGTCGAGCGATTCGGTCGCGTTCACATCCTGGTGAATAATGCCGGAATCATCCTTTACAAACGACTCGATCAGACCGCCGACGACGAGTTTGATCGGCTTTTCGCCGTCAACGTCAAGGGCGTCTTCAACGCACTTCGAGAAGCGTCGCGGCATTTGGAAGACGGCGGGCGGATCATCAACTTTTCCTCTTCGACAACCCGGCTCATGCTGCCGACCTATGCGAGCTATTGCGCGACCAAAGCGGCCGTCGAGCAATTGACGCGCATCTTCGCCAAGGAGGTCGGTCAGCGCGGCATCACGGTCAACGTCGTCTCGCCCGGGCCGACCAACACGGAGTTGTTCACCGAGGGCAAGAGCGAAGCGGACATCCAGCGCATGGCGGCGATGGCCGCGCTCGGACGGATCGGCCAACCGGAAGACATCGCCAACCTGGTGCTGTTCCTGGCGAGTGACGAGGCCGGTTGGATCTCCGCGCAGAACATTGGGGCCAACGGCGGGTTGGCCTGACCAGGTGCCATGAAAGGTAACAAACATGGACGGCCTAATCCCGTCGTCGCACCCCCGCGCCCTGGCCCCCAATCCTTCGCGAATAACGCTTGATCCCGCCCCGCTGCGGGAGATACTGACCGTGTTAGGCTGAACGGCGCGGCAGGGTTTGCCGCATTAGGCTCGTCAGGCTAATCAATGGTTCGGCAAGATCTGTCTTCAGATCTGTCCGCAACCGGAATGTGAACTAGGAGACTTGGATGACGATTGCTTCCGATCTCTTGCAACGACATATCCAGACACTCGTCGAGGACAACGCGCAATGGCAGACACTGATCGCCGATGATCTTTTGTGGGAGCTCCCCTACGCGCCCGCCATCGGCCATCCGGCGCGGCTATCGGGGCGGGAGGAGGTGGTGCGTCACGTAACCTGGTTCCTGGGAACGGTGGACAATTTCCGCTTCTTCGACCTCAAGGTATATGCCTTAGCCGATCCGGAAGCCGCAGTCGCCGAAGTCAAGGGGGAGGCGCTCATCAAGTCTACGGGGCGTATCTACCTCCAGGATTATGTGGTGTTCCTCCGTGCTGCAGGCGGCAAAATCGCGTTCCTACGCGAATATTTCGATCCGGTGCGTGCGGCCAAGGCGCTGGGCACGCCGATCCTTGGGCTCGAATCCTGAGGACAAGCGGCGACGGGCCGGATAACTCGCAGCCGCCCTTCAGCGATCCTGGTCAGCTAAGTGTCATGGGTGTCCTTGCATACGACTTACTAAGGAAATTGCGATGAATGCTTTATCGAACCTTTCTAGCACGTCGGCAAGAGGCGCAATCCCGCGGTGGCCCTGGTTGCTGGTGCTTGTCTGGGTAGCGGGACTGGCCGGCGTGCCTGCTCACGCGCAGGACGCCAACCCAATTGCGACAGGTGTCGCCCCGGTCGCCAAAGACTTCGCCGGCTTCTCGCCCACCAAGCTGGACATGCCCTTCTTGGTTCTGACCGGCGAGAAGGCCTCCGGCACGTTCCTCATCGATCAAGCAAGCTGGTGGCGAACAACGTGAAAGGCATCATCGTGAAGGGCTCCGGTCATTGGCTGATGGAAGAAGCACCAAGTCAAGTCATTCCTGAAGTTGTTTTATTCATCAATGACGTGCCGGATACGGCTTCGATTCAACGCCTGACACCCGATGACAGCAATGCGCTTAAAGCGACCGGTGCGGGAGTAGGTACTTCCGGCGTATCACGAAGAGAAGACGGATTTCATCCGCCAGCAGCTCGGCAGCTTCTGGGCGAGCAATAAAGTCAAGGATTCGAAGTCTGGGTAAATCTATGCCGCCTGACGAAATGGACCGGCAAACAACAATAGGCAGATCACATGATGCCAGCAGATTTCGCGAAAAGCGAATCGCCAACATTGAGGATCGCCTCGCGCGAATCGAGTCGCGGCTTGGGGGAACGGCCCCTCAGGTACAAGCGCCCGCTCAGGTTCAAGCGGCCGCTCCAGTACTGACTCGCGCATCGAAGCAGCCGGAAACCAGTACCCCCGCGCCTCTGCCGGAGCCGGAAGACCACCCATCGCTGGTCACCAGCATTTTGGGTTGGGGCGGAGCGGTCGCATTTGTGCTGGCGGCCTCGTATCTGATTCGTCTGGCGATCGATACCGGATGGCTAACGCCGGTGCGGCAGGTGGCATTTGCAGCGATCGCGGGACTGGGGCTGATCGGTACTGGATTTGCGCTGCGCAATTTCGATCGCCAATACGCGGGGCTCTTGCCGGCGGGAGGCATCGCGATCCTCTTTCTCTCCATCTATGGCGGGCATCTCTACTACGGGTTCATCGAAATGAAGGCTGCCACTGCCGCAGTGATTTTCGTGTGTGCAGTGTCGCTCTGGCTGTGCCGGAGCGTTCAAAAGTGATCTCTACGCCCTATTCGCGGTTGCGGGTTCCTACTCGGCGCCTTTCTTGTTGTCCGGGCTGCGGGGCTACGTCACCGACCTGGTGATCTACTTCTCGGCGTGGAGCGCCGTGTTCAGCGTCTACGCCATTTGGCACGGGCGTCGGCTGATTTACCTGCTTGCGCTCTACCTCGCGCTGATCGGATTGACACGATCTGGCGCGACCGTGCACCGGACGACTGGATTCCAGCGTTGGTGTTCCAGACGGCGCAATTCGTGATCTTCGGCGTTGCGACGGCCGTGTTCTCGATTCGTCGCGAGACGCCGATGGATTCGCGCACGGCACTTGCTCACCTGCCGCCGTTATTGCTTTTCTACTTCCTGCAATACGCCCTGTTGAACCGACATTTACCGGCGCTAGCGCCCTGGATCGCGGTTGCCAGTTTGGCGGTCGTAGCGAGCCTTTTTGCCGCGGCCCGGGCGGCTCTGCAGCGGCCCTTGCCTGGCGGTGAATTGTTGTTGTGGTGCTATGTCGCCCTGGTACTGTTTCACGCTGGTTATGTGGAGTCCGTCCCGAAACAATGGGCGCCGTGGGTCGCGTTCGTGCTGGTACCCGTGGCTGCTCTCGCAAGCCTGAGGCGTGGCGGCGGGCCGGGCACCAGTTGGCCGGGCAGCGGTCGGTATGATTTTCCTGGTCAATTATCTTCGCGTTGTTTTCGACACCGACCTCCAGGCGGTTCCGGGACAGGAGTGGCCTAGCCATTGGCTATGCGTTTCTGCTTTATCTTGGATATCACTATTCAGCCGTAGTCAGGAGGCGCTACGTGGCGTCGAAGTGCTGTTGCTTTACACGGGACACATCAGCGCCATGGCTGCGGCGGTTCATCTTCTGCACGAACCGATCGTTGAGTCCACCGCATGGGGGCTGCTGGCGCTCGCGTGCCTCGGCTTATCGTTGTGGCGGCGCGACTGGCTGCTCGGACAGTCTTCGCTTCTGGTGTTCGGTGCCACGGCAGGCAAGGTGCTGCTCTATGATTTGAGCGGCGCTCCCCCTATGGGGCGAATCGTCAGCCTCGTGGTGCTGGGAGTGACTTTCTATGTCGGCGGTATGCTGTATCAGCGCATGCTCGGAGCTGGTGCTAGGCTGTGAGCTAATCTGCATAAAGGTTGGCCCAACTTGTCATTGGAGCGGACGGGGTGCATGCGTCCGCGATCACGCTGGCCTCGCCGAAGGGCGGCCAGCCGCAGGAGGTTGATCAAGGGCCGGATCCAGATCCCGAGCTTGATCATCCGGGCGGCGAGGGTGGCGCGGGGCAGATCGACCGGCACGCGGGATCCCGGGGCCCGGCGCTACGACATTTTCGAGAGGCCGGCCCGCGATCCCGCTCGGGTAAGGTAAAGCAAGCGCGTGTCAGCGGCTCCGGGCCTTCTGCGAGCGGGCGCGCGATCGAGCGGAGGGAGGGGATGAGCTCGCGCGTGTCCCGATCGCAAGGGCGCGTGCGCCGGCCCGAGCGCGTGTCGTCATGGCAGGCGACGCATCGCAGCGCAGGAACCGCGAGCCCTCGATCCAGTCGCGATCGGGATAGTAGGCGAACACGAGTTGACCGTCGCTGATCTCGTCGATGAGCCGGCGCGCGATCGCCGGGCGTACCGCGGGGCAGCCCCAGCTACGGCCCAGATGACCGAGCTTGGCGACCGTATCGGTACTGACATAGGGCGCCCCGTGCATGACGATGGCGCGCTCGAAGGCGCGGTCGTTCACGCCCGGCTCGAGCCCGTGCAGGCGCAGCGAGTAACCATTGCTACCGACGTAGGTGTGCGCGGTGCGAAACAGACCGAGGCTCGTCCGGCGACTGCCCAGGCGATTGGAGAAGTGCCGCGCCAGGTTGTCGCCGGTGGCTTTCCCGTGCGCCACCCGTTCCTCGAACAGTAATCTACCGCGCCCGAGGTCGAACACCCACAGCCGTGGCTCGGTCGATGGCCGCGAGTAGTCGATCACCGTGAGGCGCGAAGCCGCCCTGCCGCCGGCGCGCGCGGCGCACTGCGCGGCCCTGACCGCCAGATCGATGACGGCGCGACTGGCGCGCGGCGCCTGTGCCGCGAGCTTGCCGGCCGGGGGCAGGGCGTCTGCGGGGCTGGCGATGAAGAGCAGCATCGCCGCGAAGCGCCGTAAGGACTTGAGCGAACCGGGGCTCGGCCGGTCCGCTCCGGTGATCGGTCTAACGGCGCACATCGAGGATGCAAACGCCGGTGAATACCGAGGACACCTCGATCATGGGGCACCTGATGGATCGGCCTGGGGATTGATCGCGCCGGCGTTGGCCCAGGCGGGATGGATCGGGGCGGAATGGCCGGGCAGATCGGCGGTCGGCGCGTTCATCGCCACACCCCTCGGCGAGCTCCGGCATGTCCGTCACCGGCGTAACCCTGCGCAAGGTCTTGGCTTCCCCGAGATGCTGTGGCGCGCCGTGAGGCAGTGCGTGAGAACAAGGAGTTTCGTATTCTTCCGATCATTTCACCTGAAGGGCGGGGATGTGTCAAGGCCCGGACATCGGCTGCCGGTGCCTTGATCGCGATGGTAGGCTCCACCGCATGTGCCTTGGTACCGCCGTGAACACCCTCAAGCCGGGCCGGCCATCGCCCGCCCTGTCGAGTCCCGGTCCTGTGGCATTCTGAGCTCCTAAGCCTAAGCATCCTTGCCGGTGGGCTGCCAGAGCTCTATCAGTGGCGGCCGAGGCGGGCCATGGCGATTAGCGCCTGACGCACTTCTGCAGGCGTAGTGAGCGGGGCGTCGAAAGGAAAACGCAGAACACGCCTGCCGAGCCGCAGATGGAAGCCTTCGGCATCGACGCCGGCCATCTGAGGTTCTGTGTCGCTTGTCGGCACAACGTTTGCCGACCGGCAGTAACGGTACATTGCCTCGACGTGGTCGGCGTTCATATGCGCGATGATGCGGCGCTCTGCCTCGGCCGAGAAGGGGTTGGGTTTGAGAAGCTTTTCTGGCTCTATCCAATGGATCCGACCAAAACCGCCGATGTAGCGGAAACGCACCGGCCAAAAATAAAAAACTCGAAGTCGTGGACCTTGTGGTAGTCCGTGGACTCCGGGAAATATCGATAATAGCGCTCGGCTGTTTCGTCGATGCCCTGTCGCGGGACTTTGACTACATTCGCTACACAGGTCAGCCGACCGTTCACCTGCACATCATCACCGGCGCGCTCCAAGACAATGAGTGAGGCGCGGCCATCGGCGATCAGGTTCTTGTAATGCTGCGCGATGCGGCTGATGAGGATGGCGGGCCTGCTTTGCCGATCCAGACAGTAGGGCACCACCGAACCAAAGGGATAGCCAGGCACATCGACCGAGATCGTCGAAAGCACGCCGAAGTACTCCTCCATCAGAAGCGCCCGCGCTGCGGCGCTGATCGGCACTTTGTCGTTCATCAGCTCATCCCATGCGGGCCACGCGATCCTGGGTGATCGGACCTCGTCCGGCAGGGCGTCTGCGCCGCGGCGTCGGCTCGAACCCGGGGTCGGGGTGAACGATAGGTCATGGGAGATGTCTCCTTGCGAACGAGTCAGGGTGGGCACGCAGAACGACGGTTGACCCACGCCGCGTAAGACAGTATCTTACGCGGCATGAAGACCACGGTTTCCACGAAGGGCCAGATCATCCTGCCCGCCGAGATCCGGCAGCGGGATGGGATCGAGCCGGGGCAAGAGTTCCAGATCGAGCGCATCGACCGTGGCGAATACCGGCTCGTGCGCCTTGCGCCCCGCCCGAACGAAGGGCTGGTCGAGCTCCTGCTCGCCTGTCCGGTCAAAGGCTGGTTCAAGCCCTTGGAGCGAAACGAGACCACCGACGACATCGAGGCACCCCATCTCGGATGACTTACCTCGTCGATGCGAATGTGCTGAGCGAGCCGACCAAGCCGATGCCAAACGAAAAAGTCGTCGAATGGTTGAGAGCCAATGAACGTGATCTCGTCGTAGATCCCATCATCCTCGGCGAGTTGTGCATCGGGATTCTCTCGCTTTCTGCGGGACGCAAGCGGGCACGACTCGAACGATGGTTTGAGACGGTAGTACGGACCATCGCCTGCCTTCCCTGGGACGCCGCTGTCGGTCGGCGGTGGGCGAGGTTGGTCGTTGATCTGAAGAGGAACGGACGGGCGCTTCCGTTGCTGGACGGGATGATCGCTGCCACCGCGTTGGAACACGGGCTTACCGTCGCCACGCGAAACGTCAGCGACTTCGCACAAAGCGGCCTGGAGGTCGTCGACCCGTTTGCCTGACGCAGCACAGGCCATGCGCGCGAGGTTTCTCACGACCGCGCTCACTTCCCTAAGGAGGCGATTCATGATCGTCACCAGTATCGTCGGTCACTGTCGGTACCGCCCGCTTCAGGCATACGCGCGCCGGAGCTCCTCGCCGAGGACGGTGAATCCCTGTTCCACCACTTGAGGGGGTTGGGCGTAATGCACCCGGATGCACTCCTCGGTATGACGCCACTGCCCTGGGAGACCGGGGAAGAAGTGCTCGCCGGGCACGACCAAGACGCCACGGTCTTTCAAGCGGGCGTAAAGCGTACGGGTGGCGATCGGCAGGTCCGGAAACCAGAGCCACAGGAACATCGCGCCTTCGGGCTCGTGAACGCGGTACGGGAGGCCTTCGAGGGCGAGCGATAATTGGCCCAGGGAGTCGCGGAGGCGCGCCGCGTAATAGGGTTGGATGATCTCGCGTGCGATGCGGATGATCGCGCCATTCCTGACCAGATCGCAGAGGACCGCCGGGCCGATGCCGCCGGGGGCGAGTGCCAGGATCGTGTTCATGCGGGCCACGGCGGCGATGATCTCCGGCCGCGCGATGACGATACCGGTCCGCACCCCGGGCAGACCGAGCTTCGAAAGGCTCAGGCTCAGCACCATGGAATCATCCCACAGCGGGGTGATATCGCGAAACAGGATGTTGGGAAAAGGCGGGCCATAGGCACCATCGACGATCAAGGGGATCTCGTGGCTCTGCGCGAGCGTCGCGAGTCGTTTCAAGTCGAGGTCCGAGATGACGTTTCCGCTCGGATTGGTGGGGCGTGAGAGACAAACGGCACCGATGTCCTCGCCGATCGCGAGGTCCTCGAAGCTCACGCGGTACTTGAAACGCCGGCCCTCGCCGGGATCGATCCCACTCTCGCAGAGATCGATCCCGCTCTCGCAGAGGTCGATCAAGGGCCGTCGGGCCAGGATACCGTCCGGCTCCACGCACAGGTCCGTATAGCCGATGTACTCGGGACTGAGGGGTAGCAGGATCTTCTTGCGCAGTCCCGATCGGCTCTCGCCGGCGAAGAGATTGAAGAGCATGAAGAAGCTCAACTGGCTGCCGGAGGTGAGGGCGATGTTCTCGGGGCCGAGGTCCCAGCCGTACTCATGCCGCAAGAGCCCTACCAGGGCCTCGATGAACCCACCCTCGCCTTGCGGGGGGCTGTAGTCGCCGAAAACGCGGGCGAAGCGCTCCGGTGCCTCCGAGAGCTTCGCGAGCTCGGCGCGGAACAGCGCCTCGAGGGCCGGGATGTGGGCGGGGTTGCCGCCGCCCAGCATGAGCATGTCGCCCCCGCCTGCCAGTGCGCGTCCGAGGTCCTCCATGAGCTCTGCGATCCCGGACGCCTGGTTGAACCGCTGTCCAAAACGAGAGAGATGCATGCGTCGAAACCCGGTGGATTTTTCGGTTTCTTTGGCCGATCGGCTCATTCTCGCAGGGGGGTATCGGGTTTCATCCGCCGCTCAGCGCCGCCAGGATATCGATCCGATCGTCTGCCGAGAGGCGCTTGCGAAGGTCGCGGATCGGCAACTGGTTGACGAAGACGTTGAGGTGCGGGCGCAGCCGTCCCTGCTCGTCGACCAGGCGAAACTTGAGACCGGGATATTGCCGATCGAGATCGTCCATAAGCCCTATCAGGTTGCCTCCGGCTCCCCCGATCTCGGCGCGGCCGCCCGTGTAATCCCTGAGGTGGGAGGACAGGAAGACGCGCATGGCTCAGCGCGACCCTTCGCTCGCGACGGTTTTTGCCCAAACTCTCACCCGACCTCCAGCGCCAGGATGCGCGGTAGGTGGGAAACGATCTGGGACCACGATTCGCCTTCGTCCGAAGAGGCCCAGACGGCGCCGCTCGTGGTCCCGAGGTAGAGCCCGGCCGGAGACAGACCATCGACCGCCATCGCCTGTCGATAGACCGTGAGCCATGCGTGGCGCTTGGGAAAACCACGGTCATGGCGGGTCCATCTGCGCCCGCCGTCGCGGCTCCGATACACCGCCGGTTTGCCGCCAGGGCTCGTGCGCGGCCAGACGCTGGTGCCGTCCATGGGGAATACCCAGACCGTGTCGCGGTCGCGGGGATGGACGGCGATGGGGAAGCCGATATCGCCGATCGCGGCCGGCATGTGCTCGCCGATATGCGTCCAGGTCTCGGCGGGTCGGTCGAGGCGGTAGATCCCGCAATGGTTCTGCTGGTAGAGGCGGTCCGGATCGGACGGCGCCATGATCATGCAATGCGGGTCGTGGCCGAACTCGGGGTAGGGATCGGGCAAAAAATCCGCGCGGATCCCGCGGTTCAGGCCACGCCAGGTCTTGCCTCGATCGCGGGACTCGAAGGTGCCTGCGCTCGAGACGGCGAGGTACAGGTGTCCGGGATCGCGCGGGTCCACGATCACCGAGTGGGTGATGGGTCCGCCGGGCACGGCACCGATGCCCCACCCGGAGCGGCCGGGGGCGTCGTTGAAACCGGCTACCGGTCTCCAAGTGAGCCCGCCGTCCGGGCTCTCGAAGAAGCCGTCGGGAATGGTACCGCAATACCAGGTGAGCGGCTCCGACGGGTGTCCTGGTGTCAGCCAGAAGACGTGCTCGACGGCGCGTTTCTCTTCTCCCGCCCGGGCCTTGCGGAAAGCGGGCGGGCGTTTCGCCTCGTGCCAGGTGTCGCCCGTGTCCAGGGATCGGAATACGGTAGGACCGAGGTGTCCGGTGCGCGCCCCGGCCACGAGCGTCTGGCCGTCGCGCGGATCGCGGACCACATGACTGACGATATTGCCGAACAGCATCGGTCCGCTCTGCTTCCAGTGTTGCCCGCCTGGCGTTACCCGTGAGGAAAAAGGCGCCCTTCGCGGTCGCGATGAGGAGCGTGGGGCTTGCGGTTCCGGCCCTGATCGCCATGCGGTCCCCTCCTGTCGTATCGGTTGATCCGAGTGTAGCATCCGTGGCCCCTAGGCTATTGTATTGCCGGCCCCGGATGGGACGCGACGGCCCCCCTGCTGGCCGTCAGAGCTCCTCCATACTTCTGTGAAATAATTCACAGCAGCGCCCGCGTGGATAGACTAGCCTCGGTTCCACACCGCCCCCTCCAGCGCGGTAACGGTGGAACACTCGACCGGAGGACCACAATGAATCAGCAGCGATCCCCGCGTTGCCTTTGCGCCGCGCCGCTCGTCGCCGCGCTCCTCTCGGGCTCCCCCGTGGAGGCCGCCCCGCCGGTCCCGCCCTTGCCCGAGTGTGCCGAGCCGGTGACACCCGAAACGCTCAGCCCGGGCCAAAGGCCATCGGGTCCACGGTCCGTAAGGGCGAGCAGGTCGAGCCGTTCTCCGTCGAGATCCTGGGTGTCGATCGGGGCGCGCTCGGGCCCGGCAAGGACCTGATCGTGGTCGACACCAGCGGTCCGGTGATCGACGAGGGGGGCGGCGGGATATCGGCGGGCATGTCGGGCTCGCCCGTCTACACTGAGGACGGCAAACTGATCGGGGCGATCGCCTATGTCTTCATCGTGGGCCCGAGCTCGATCGGGGGCGTGACCCCGGCGCCCGACATGCTCCAGGTGTTCGCGGAGGGTGCCGAGGCAGCGGGGCAGGGCTCGGCCGCGGCGCGGCTCGCCCCCGGCAGCCGGGCCCGGATCGCGCGCGCAGAGGGCGTCGCGGCGTCTGCGGTGGCGGAGGAGATGGGTCGCCTCAGGGTGCCCGTCTCGGTGTCCGGCAACCCCCCGCCCCGAGCAGCTCGGCGCGCTACGCGATGCCCTGACCGGGGCCGGTGCCAGCGTGATCGTTACCCGCGGTGCGAGCGCCACCGTCTCCTTGGGAGCACCGTCGGCGAGGCTCGCGCCGGGCGACGCGATCGGTGCCGCGCTGTCCTTTGGGGACGTCACCGTCGCGGCGACCGGCACGACGACCTACGTCTGCGGCGGCAAGGCGGTGGCCTTCGGACATTCCTTTTCATTCAGCGGCCCGACGGTGATCGGTGCGACTCGGGCAAGGTCCTCGGCATCGTCGACGATCCGACCTCGGGGCCGTTCAAGTACGCGACCCTGACCGAGCCGGTCGGGATCGTCGATAGGGGCTGCTTCTCGGCGATCGGGGCACGATTCGGCGTCGAGATCCCCACTATCCCGGTGACCCAGGACACCACCGCGTTCGATACGGGCAATCAACGCCTGGGCGCGAGGACCGACGTGGTTGGACCGACCGGCACGCCGAGCGGCAGGCGCCTGTTCGCGAACTTCGCCTTTGAACACAGCTTCACCAACATCGATCAGACCTTCGACCAGATCGGCCCGGGGAGCGCCGGGATCTCCTGGACGATCTCGGGAGTGAGGGCCGGCTCGGGGCAGCCCTTCGCGCTGGCCCGGGGAACCGCTGGACCTCGTCCGGGGACATCGCGATCGCGGCCACCGACGAGCTCTTCGTGGCGCTGGACGAGCTCGCGTCCCAGGACTTCGAACCGATCGAGCTCACCGGGCTCGCCGTCAACGACGTCTCGGTCGAGCGGACGGTTCGTCGCTACCGGATTGAAAGGGTCCTGTGGGCGGCGGGCCGCACGGACTGAAAGACGGCGAAGGCGCTGACACTACGTCGGGCAGGCTTGAAGGGCGAGGCGGAAGAGCCTGTCGTCCGGTGGACGACAGGCCGCCGAGCGGGCGGCAGGGATGGCCGCATGGAGACCACCATGGCGATGATACAAATGCCCGCGTACCCCCCTCGCAGCGCAGGTCTAACGTGGGGCGGGCGCTAGCCCGCATTTCTCACCACCATCCTGCTGCGACCGCCGATCCGCTCGGTCTGGCGGACCGTCTTTGTGCTACGCAATCCTACTCCGCGCAAAGCCCGGTGCGGTGGTTACCCCCGCAGCGCTACGTCGGACGTTTGGTCAACGGGCGACCTGTCACCCAGCAGCACCTACGCGCCACCAACGTCGCGAAGACCGTGTCCGACTGCTACAAGTACCGCAACAACATCGGGCTGGACGTTGCGCTACGTTGCGCTAGAGGCGCTGAGAGATGTCTGCGCTAAGGGCCGGGGCCCAGCACGGGCGAGTTGTAGCGGTAGGCCAAGCTTTGCCTGATGGCGAACGTCCTGCGTCCATACACGGAGAGTGTGGCATGAGCAATTCGATACGGATAGGTATCCGAGTCAGTCACTACAAGTACGGTAAAGGTGTCGTTGAACGCTTGATACCTCCAGGATTGGCAGAAGTCCGATTCGGCAAGACCGTCAAGTATGTGATACAAACAAACCTCACATCTTTGGATCAGAAGGAGGGCGAGAAAGACGCTAGTGTAGTGTCCCTTGAATAACTTTACAGATTATCCCTTCTTGTTTTTCCCTCGGGGTCCCATGTGAGGACTCCCACTTTTCGAGCTGCGTCCGTTCAGCCGTTTCAACTCGATCGACAGCCTC
>JALZID010000332.1 GCA_030860485.1 Pseudomonadota bacterium
GGCGATGGCAAGGGAAGAACACATCGAGATGGAAGGCAAGGTCATTGAGACCTTGCCCAATACCACGTTCAGGGTCCAGCTCGCCAACGGCCACATCGTCACGGCCCATATCTCCGGAAAGATGCGCAAGAACTACATTCGCATCCTTACCGGTGACTCGGTGACCGTGGAGCTCACCCCCTACGATCTGAGCAAAGGGCGGATCATCTATCGAGCGCGTTAGGAGAGGTCGCCTCAGCCCGCTTGGTCTCTCCCTGCGACAGGTAACCATTCCCTTTTTACGACCACGAGCAATCCGCGCGCGGCGGCCTCAATGCGATCCAAGGCCTGCTCGAACAGCTCAGCACCACCGCCATAGGGATCGGCGACCTCCATGGTGTTCCATTCCGGGGCGAAATGCATGAGGAGATGGATCTTGTATCCCTGACTCCGCGGACAGCGCGACAGCAGGGTCTCATAGTTGTAGCGATCGAGCGCAATGAGGCGGTCAAAGCGATGAAAATCGCCCGCTTTCAAGGCCCGGGCGCGTATCGTCCCGATCTCGATCCCCCGTCTGCGGGCGGCCGACACGGCGCGCGGATCCGGTGGCTCTCCGGCACGGTGCCGTCCATGAGTCCCCGCCGAGCGCACCTCGACGGCGGAGCCGAGCCCAGACGCCGCGACGAGCGCACCAAACACCCCCTCCGCGGTGGGCGAACGGCAGATATTCCCCGTGCAGACAAACAGGATCCTGAGCCTCGGCCCGCTCCTCCTCGCGGCCCCGGCGGCACGGCCACACGCCAGTGCAAAGGCACTCCGCCACTGACGCCACCGCGAGCCGCCACCCTCAGCAGACACCCTGCAACCTCAGACACGCCCCGGCGGAGAAGAAACCCGATCCCGCACGGCGCCCGATACTGCCCGCTATTGACGAACCCGCACGCAGCGGCTCGCGTCCTGTGTGAGGGGTGCGCCGCCGGTAAACCCGGACCTGTCAGACAACCGCTACATCTTCCGCGTGCAGACCCTTCTGCCCCTCCTTGATGCTGAACTCGACCCGTTGTCCATCCTGCAGGGAACGATATCCGTTGCCGCGAATCGCACGGAAATGAACGAACACGTCGTCACCCTTGTCGCGCTGAATGAAACCGTAACCCTTGGAGTTGTTGAACCACTTCACCGTGCCCTTTTCGCGTTCCGACATACTGTGATGACCTCTATGAGACTGACGATATACCCAACCGACCTGCATCGCAGGCGCCACTGGAGCACGCCCATCGACCCCGGCTCCTAAACCTGTTCCCACCGTTGATTATTGTTGAATAATTCTAGTGGGAGTCCTGCGAAGTTGTTTCGATCGACGCCTCCAGGAACTGCATTTCTTTGGCGCACTTCATTTGGCCCTTCTTTGGTGCATCGATCGCCTGGCGACGCGGAGAACGGGAACTGACACGCGAGGAAGGGTCTCGACGAAGCAACGCCCTGTGTAACAAACCGACTTTTATATTGCTACTGGCACCCACGGGCACCGGGGACATCCATGGATAGGGGCATCCAAGGGAGCATCAGACAGGCAATACCAATTCCAACTTTCGCTTCATTACCGCTTGCAGCCGCGCTGTGTAACTCGCCTGGCTACAATGGCTTAGCTTACACCATAAATCTCATCGTGCAAACCTGTGCCCGGCGGCGGGCCAGGGCTCAGGCCGTTACCAGCCGCCGCCGGAGGCGGGCCAGATCGCCGGGGGTATCCACGCCGCCTTCCACCGGACCCGCGGCGATGGCAACGGCGATTCGATAGCCATGATAGAGGACACGCAGCTGTTCCAGGGCCTCGATCTGCTCGATAGCACACACCGGCAAGCGGCACAGGCGGCGCAGGAAGCCGGCGCGATACGCATACAGACCCAGGTGTCGGAACCATGTCGCTCGAGTCGGATCCAGCGGCCCAGCTCGCGCCTCGTCGGGACCGGCGCGCGCAAAGGGGATGGGCGCACGGCTGAAGTACAAGCCATGGCCGGCGTCATCCATGACCACCTTGACGACATTGGGATTGAAGAGGTCCTCCCGCCTCGAGATCGGCGTGCACAGCGTGGCCATGGGCACATCCCGAGCGAGCAGAGCGGCCACCTCGGCGATGGCGTGTGGCGGCATGAACGGTTCATCGCCCTGCAGATTGACGATGACGGTATCATCGTCCTCCCCGAGGCGCGTCGCGGCCTCGGCGATGCGGTCCGTACCCGAGGCATGCCCGGGAGCGGTGATGCACACCGTGGCACCGAAGGCCTCGGCGCGCGCCTTGATGCGCTCATCGTCGGTGGCCACTACCACGCTCGCCGCGCCACTCTCCCGGGCGCGCTCGAACACGTGCTGCAACATAGGCTTGCCCGCGATGTCGAGGAGGGGCTTGCCGGGTAGCCGCGACGAGCCATAGCGGGCCGGGATGTACACCCGGAAATGCAACTATACGACCTCGTCCGGCGTCAGCTTGCGGGCCTCATCCTCGAGCATCACCGGGATCTCGTCGCGGATGGGATAGGCCAGCCGGCACGCCTTACAGACCAACTCGGCCTCCGCGCGCCGGTAGCCGAGCGGTCCTTTGCAGACCGGACAGACCAGGATGTCCAATAGATGTTTATCCACGACACTCACTCCGAAGAAGTTCGATGAGCCGTTGCTCGAATTCCAGGGGTAGATGCGCTGCTATCCGCAGGTACCAGTGACCGGGAGCGGCGAAGCGTCGGCATTTTACCGCGTCCTTCTCAGTCATGATGAGCGGGAGCCCGTCGGCGAACGTGATATCGCCCGGCGCGAACCGATGGTGATCGGGATAGGGGTGAGGGATAACCTCAAAACCCAGGGCGGCAAGGGTCGCGAAGAAGCGCTCTGGATGCCCGATCCCCGCGACCGCGTGCACCACGCGTCCCTGCCACGCCGTGGCCGCGAGCGCGTGGTCGTCCGCGAGCGAGCAGAGCGACAACGCCCGGCACTGCATGGGGTAGACGACGGACCTCGGGACCCGATCTGGGGCGAGGTCTCGAATGACATCCGTCCACCCCTGCCCGCCATTCTCCACCACCAGATCCACCGACGCGAGGCGGCGGAGCGGCTCTCGCAACGGACCCGCGGGCAGGAGCCGGCCGTTGCCGAAGCGCCGCACTGCGTCGATGACGGCGATCTCGAGATCGCGGTGGAGGGCGAGGTGCTGCAGGCCGTCGTCGCTCACGATGACATCGCAGCGCTCCAAGAGCATCTGAGCGGCACGGTAACGGTCCGGCCCGGCGACCACCGGGCAGCATGCCCGTCGGGCGAGCAGCACCGCCTCGTCCCCCACCACGGCCGGATCGCTGTCGCTACGCACCTCCTGGGGCCACACGCCTGCCTCGCCCCCGTAGCCCCGCGTGACGATGCCCGGTCGGTAGCCATGGCGGCGCAGGCATTGTGCAAGCCACACCACGAGCGGTGTCTTCCCGGCCCCCCCCACGGTGAGATTGCCCACCACGACGACCGGCTTAGTGCAGCGCCTCACGCGCCTGAGCCCCGCCCGGTAGGCCGCGTGTCTGAGCACCACACAAGCCCGGTAGAGCCAGGATAGCGGCGCGAGCACGAGGCCCAGGGGGTGGCCGCGGTACCAGATGGCTTGGGCGAGATCGGTCAGCGACACATTCCATTGCTTGCTCCCCGCGCCACCGGCATGCGCTGCCCTCATGTCAGGCGCTATAATCCTATTCGGATTCAGGCATTCCCATTCAGGCGCCACGATGTGAACACGGCCATGACGAGCGCTCCGCTCCCATCGCTGGAGACCTTTCAAAACCCCAAACCGGATCGGGACTATCTCATCCGCATCCGCATCCCCGAGTTCACCTGCCTGTGTCCCAAGACCGGCCAGCCCGACTTCGCGACCTTGCGGCTTGCCTATGTCCCCGATCACCAGTGCCTGGAGCTCAAGGCCCTGAAGCTCTACATCTGGTCCTATCGCGAGACCGGCGCCTACCACGAAGACATCACCAACCGCATCCTCGACGACGTGGTGACGGCCATCCGCCCGCGCTTTGCGCGGATCGAGGCGCGGTTCAATGTGCGCGGGGGATTGTACACGACCGTGATCGCCCACTACCAGGCGCCGGAGTGGGCCGCCCCAACCTGTCTCGATCTCGGCTAAGCGGCAGCGGTGAACCCCGCGCGGGAGTTGGCCCATGGGTTTCGGTATGCGCTCGTCGGCGTGCGCCTCATCGCCTCGGCGGGGATCCGGCGCTACGTCGCGATCCCATTGGTCATCAACGCCCTGATCTTCTTCCTCGCCGCACTGTATCTCGTAGAGCGCTTGACCGGGCTGGCACAGCGCTTTCTTCCCGACTGGTTGCAGTGGCTCTTTTGGCCGGTGGTCATCCTCTCGGTCATGGGGATCGTGTTCTTCGGCTTCACCTTCCTCGCCAATCTCGTCGCCACGCCGTTCAACGGCCGCCTCGCCGTGGCCGTCGAGAAACGCCTCACGGGACAGCCACCCGCGGACCCCGCGAGCGGCACGGGCCCGTTCCGGCAGGCGCTGACGGCGTGGCTATCCGAGCTTCGCAAGCTGGCGCATGCGGCCCTGTGTATCATCCCAGTAACGATCCTGTTCTTGGTACCGGGGCTGCAAGTCATCGCGCCGCTCTTGTGGTTCGTGGTCGCGGCCTGGCTCCTGGCACTGGAATACGCAGACTATCCGATGGGCAATCATGGTCTCGACATGCGCGCCCAGCGGGCGCTCTTGGCCGAGCAACGGCCCTTGGCCCTCGGCTTCGGGCTCGCCGCCTTGTGCATGACCCTCATCCCCGTCGTGAACTTCATCGCCATGCCGGCGGCCGTGGCCGGCGCTACGGCGCTCTGGATCGAGCGGCTCCGACCTGTCCGCCCGCCGGTATCGCGCAGCATTCCATCCCCCGGCTAATCCGAATACGCGAGGGTATTGCCCAGACGGCTCGCCAGACGATAGCCGTGGGAGCGCAGCAAGCGCTGGCAGGCCGCCCGATCCGGGCGGGGCAGGTGACGGTGCTCGTAAAGCACGATACCGGGTCTCAAGGCCCGAAAGTCGATCTGCTTGATGATCTCGTAATCATGACCCTCGGTATCGATCGACAAGAGGTCGAGTCGATGGACCCGGTGTTTTTCCAGGAGCCGGCCGAAGGGCAGACATTGCACCTGTTCGCGGATGATATAGCGCTCCAGGTCCGGGACCACGAAACGATGCTTGCGCACCACCTCCAGGTGGAAGGACGCGAGCCCCCCGCACCAGGCGGGCAGGTGCTCCACCTTGTCGCATATCCGAAACAGATCGCGGCGCTCCTCGCGCTCGGCGATGGCCAACGGTTCGATGATGAGCCCGGTATGACCCCGATAATTGGCGCGCAGGCGAGCGCAATAGGCCGGCACCGGCTCCACCAGGATGCCGCGCCAGCGGAAGCGCAGGATGAAGTCGCGCAGGTGGTCGCGCATAGCGCCGTCGTTCGCGCCGATCTGGATGAAGTAGAAATCGTCACAGGCGGACGCCCGCCTCGACAGGACCCGGTCGAGCTTCTTCCAGCCGGGGACATGGAACCAATCGTCGGCGATCTTCACGAGGAAAGAGCACAGCGCGGCCGGGTTCCAAGGCATGGGTATCAGGCTCCGAGAACGCGGCACGGGGGCGATATCATCGACTACAAATCTGGCATTGACTGTAAATCTGGTGTGATCACCACGCCGGTGCCGACCCGGACGGCATCGAACAACGCCACGATGTCCAAGTTCCGCATGCGCACGCAGCCGCGTGAGCCAGGGACACCCATGGGCACTTCGTCGGGCGCCCCGTGGATATAGACGTAGCGGCCGCGGGTATCGACATCGCCTCCCTGGTTGCGCCCGGGCTCGAGCCCGGTGAGCCATAGGATGCGCGTCAGGATCCAGTCGCGGCCGGGATACCGCTCCCCTAATGCCGGCGTATACACCTCGCCGGTCGGACGGCGCGCCACGAACACGGTGTTCACGGCGCACCCGTGACCGATCTTCTCATCGATCGCGTGCCGGCCGCACGGTGTACACTCGCTACCCCGCGATTCGCCCGCACCATTCTTGCCGGTAGACACCGGATAAACCGCGCGCCTCTCCCTACCCCGAAAGAGCGTGAGGCACTGCCGGCCGAGGTCGATCTGGATGCGGGTGGAATCGTGCATGTGGCTGGACCTTGATGACTTGGGGCGAGGGCTTGGGGCCTGGTCCTGCACTATTCTAATGATATCGAGGCTCACCCGTGGACCCCGAGCCCCTGTCCGAGCACGGCCCTGAGATCCGCATGCCGACATCTTCGATCCGCACCGCATCTGGACGAGGCACTCTTGCGTGGCGTTCGACACTCGACACGTCTCTCGGCGAGGACCGTTTTCGATGCCTGGCCTCGTGATGCTGGATCTCCTCGGCACCGAGCCCTCGGCCGAGGAACGGGAGCGTCTGCTTCACCCGCAGTGCTGCGGAGTGATCCTGTTCACCCGCAACTACATTGATCCCCGGCAGATCACGGCGCTATGCACGGCGCTGCACGCCTTGAAGAGCCCGCCGCTCCTGATCGCCGTGGACCACGAGGGGGGACCGGTGCAGCGATTTCGCGCCGGGTTCACCCCGCTCCCGCCGTGCGCCGCGCTCGGACGGCTTCATGATCGCGACCCGTTCGAAGCCCGACGCATGGCGTACCTGTGCGGTTTCGTCATGGCCGCGGAGCTCCGCGCCGTGGGGGTGGATCTGAGCTTCGCTCCGGTCCTCGACCTCGGTCTCGGGACCAGTGCCGTGATCGGCGAGCGCGCCTTCCATCGGGACCCCGAAACGGTGGCCGGGCTGGCATCGGCCTATATCGAAGGGATGCGAAAGGCGGGCATGGCCGCGGTCGGTAAGCACTTTCCCGGTCACGGCTCGGTTGGTGCCGACTCCCATATCGAGATCCCGATAGACTATCGCCCCTATGCCGGCATAGCGGAAACCGACCTGGCACCCTTCGCACGGCTCGCCCGGGCGGACCTTGATGGCATCATGCCGGCCCACGTCGTGTACCCCCAGGTGGACGACCGGCCGGCCGGGTTCTCGCCTGCCTGGCTCAAGCGGGTCCTGCGGACGGCGTTGGGGTTCGAAGGGGTGGTCGTGAGCGACGATCTCTGCATGGCCGGCGCGGCGGGTGCCGGCGGCTACCCCGATCGGGCCCGAGTCGCCCTCGAGGCGGGTTGCGATTTGCTCTTGGTCTGCAACAATCCACAGGGCGCGGCAGAGGTCCTCGCGGCCCTTTCCGATACCCGGCAAATCGGACCCCAGGCTCCGCTCACTCGGCTGTACGGGAATGCCGTGTCGTATGAGCACGGGCCGCACCGCACCGTCGATCGGCAGGAGGCGGTGCGGGCGGTCGCCGCCTTCGCGGCCGAGCCCGAATTACACCGCGCCGTTGCCTCGTAAGGATCCCATATGATCTCTATATTAAGGATAAAGCCGCTTGGCAATGTCGCTGAAAAAACGGCACGCGGCCGTGGCGCTCGATTCATGACCATCGTAGCGGTCGTGCTACTGATCGGCGCTTGGAGCCCATACGGCGTATGGGCGCTCGACTGCGAACCGCTACCGGCTACCGGATCGGTAGCCCCGCACAGCGGGCGCTTCGACCGCGGCCTCTTGTTTCAGGTCACGAAGGCCGGGTACCCAGAGAGCCATGTCTTTGGAACCATCCACGTCGGCGACCCGCGGGTCCTGGCCTTGCCCAAGCCCGTGACCGACGCCTTCGAGAAGAGTCGCGGCCTGGTCATCGAAGTCATGCTCGACGAGGGCGGCCTGGCGGCGTTCTCCACGCACATGCTCCTCGAACCGGGCAAGACCCTCCCCGCGGAGATCGGCCAGCCACTCTTCGAGCACGCCGCGCCCCTCTTGGAGCGCTACGCGATCCCCCGCGAGGCGGCCCTGCACTTGAAGCCCTGGGTCGTCTTTACGACCCTGAACTTACCGCCGCCCACCGATCTCGTGGCGCTCGATCTGGAGCTCGTGCACAAGGCGCAGGAAAGTGGCAAGGCAGTACAGGGTCTGGAGTCGGTCGAGGAACAGGCGGCGGTGCTGGGCGGACTGCCTCTGAACGACCAGATCGCACTCCTCAACGATACCGTGTGCCATTACGACGCCATACAACTGGAGATTTCGGCGCTATTGCGCGCCTATCTCGATCGCGACCTCGGAACGCTCATGGCCCTGGCCGAGAGATATCAAGCCAGCGGGCAAGACCGCTACAGCCGGCTCATGGACAGCCTGTTATGGAAGCGGAACCGTCTCATGGTCGAGCGCATGGCACCCCGGCTGACCGAGGGATCATCGTTCATTGCCATCGGCGCCCTGCACCTGGCCGGTGAGCGTGGCGTGCTGGCGCTGCTCGAAGGCCTCGGTTATCGGGTGTCGCGGGTTTACTGACCTGCGACCCCGGAGCAACGATGACCCGTGACTGGGCACCCATACAGCGACCGGCGAGCGCGGGAAAGGATCACCGCCACTTCGCCGTAGCGCCTTCTTATTTTGTATGTGTAGGCCGGCACTCGTCCGCCTCTTCCCGGCGCCGGCGCGGACCGTCCCACTGACCGGTCTTTATCTCGGCCATGCCCCCACCTTGCGCCCCTCTCTGCCTCGCCCGCGGCCTTACGTCTACAGCAACTTCATCATGAGCCTGGATGGGCGCATCGCGCTCGATCACTCGGAGACCGGCGAGCGGCTGGTACCGGAGTCGATCACTAACCCGGACGACTGGCGTCTCTTCCAGGAGCTGGCCGCGCAAGCCGACGCCATCGTGACGAGCGGCCGTTATCTACGCCAGTTGGTCCGTGGTCGGGCCCAGGACCTGCCGCCGGTGAGCACGGCAGCCGAGTACCGGGATCTCATCGATTGGCGCCGGAGTCACGGGCTCGCCGCGCAACCGGCCATCGTGGTCCTCAGCCGGCGGCTCGATCTTCCTGTGGCGCAGATCATCGCGCCGCTTGAGCGGCCCCTGTACATCGCCACCGGGAGAGAGGCGCCGCCGGAACAGGTAAGGGCACTGGAAGCTGCGGGCGCCGAGGTCCTGCTAACGGGGGCAGGGCGAGGGGTATGCGGCGCCGAACTGATCGAGGTACTAGGCGCCCATGGTTTCAACAGCATCTACGCCATCGGCGGCCCCGGCGTCCTGTCGACCTTGCTGGCGGCCGGTGCCGTCGATCGACTGTACCTCACCCACGCACACCGCCTCCTCGGCGGAGGATCCTTCGATACGCTGTTGAATGGCCCGCGCCTGTGCCCGCCGGTGGATTTCACCCTGAGCGGCCTCCACTACCAGGAACGGATCGGTGTCGCCTGCGGCCAACTGTTTGCGGTCTACGATCGGATCCAGGGCGAGACTTGAAAATGCGGCCTGTGCGCCAACAATCTGCTCTTAGGCGGCGCTCAACATCGGAAGCGAGGCATCACCGAGCGCCCTGCCCCGCATCGGAGCGGTGAGCCTTACCTGCTCGCCTATCCAGGAATAGGTCCGGCGCATGCCTTCTTCCAGCGGGATGGACGGGGTCCACCCCAGCGCCATGTGAATGAGCGCGTTGTCCGAGGTCCTGCCCCGAACCCCGATCGGGCCATCGATGCTCTTGATGGCGAGCGTCTTTCCCGAGATCCGGATCACCATCCTCGCGAACTCGTTGATGCTGATCATCTCTTGGGAGCCGACGTTGACGGGGCGGGTGAAATCGGATCGCATCAGACGCCGGACCGCCTCCAGACACTCATCGATGTATAGGAACGACCGCGTCTGCCTGCCGTCACCCCAGATCTCGATCTGGCCGCCATTGTCCGCTTCCGCGACCTTGCGGCACTGGGCCGCGGAGGCCTTCTCACGGCCGCCGTGCCATGTCCCTTCGGGCCCGAAGATGTTGTGGAATCGAGCGATCCGCACGGCCAGTCCATGGTTACGGCGGTAGGCCAGATACAAGCGCTCGCTAAAGAGTTTTTCCCATCCATACTCGCTGTCCGGCGCCGCAGGATATGCGGAGTCTTCCGAGCATTTGGGGTTGTCCGGGTCTTCCTGGTTGTACGCCGGGTACATGCACGCCGAAGAGGAATAGAAGACCTTCTTCACACCGCAAAGCCGCGCCCCTTCGGCGATATTGAGGTTGATGGTCGCGGAGTTGTGTACGACGTCCGCGTCATGGTCCCCCGTGAAGATGTATCCGGCGCCACCCATGTCGGCGGCCAGTTGATACACCTCGTCGTAGGGTCGGTCGAGCACCTCCTTGCACAGCGTCTGGTCACGCAGATCGCCTTTGACGAACTCATCCGCGGCCGTGTCGCTGAACTCCGGGTACTTGAGGTCGACGCCGATCACCCGGTACCCCTCCTGTTTGAGCCGCCTCGCCAGATGGCTGCCGATAAAGCCGCCGGCCCACACACCAAAGCAGTTTTTCTGTCAGCGGTCTATTAACCCCATCTAGTGTAGTGTAACAATTATCTTTACAATAAGGACTGGTTATGGTACAGTCCGTTTCATGTGGAAACCAGCCGACGTTTTGCCGATGACTGCAGAACAGAAAAGGACGTTGGAGGCGTGGATTCGGGCCGGGACGACCCCCCAGAGGATCGTACTGCGGTCGCCGGAGAGATACTCCTCCAACTCGCGTAGGCGGAAGGCAGTGCCGCTGATGCGGCCGTTCTCGTGGACATGCGCCCCACCGCAATAGCGAGAGATATGGTTGGTATCGGGAACCCGATCACCCTGCACGGCGTGTGGATTCTGTTGCCCAGGAGTCAACGCCGTAAGGACGTACGATGTCCGTCAGAGATGCCACCGTGGCCATCCCGGACGCTCGAATCGTCTTGTAGGGATCCTTGGGGTCCGGGGCAAAGACCACAAAGTTTACATTGCCGCTTCCTACGAACTCGACCGCGAAATGCCGGTTCTTCCCCTTTCGCCATTCCGCCTGGATGTTGCCGGATGGGGTAAGCACGACGCCTGGATAGACCAGCTTTGGCGTAGACTCCAGGAAGGCGACGAAATCTTGCAAGGGTTCCGGCGCGATAGGGGTCTGTTCGGGGAATTCCTCATGACTTATCTTGGCTAGATAGGCCAAGCGCTTGGCGAGGCGTTCGGCGAATTCAGCTCTAAATCGTTCTCTGACGTGGAGAATTAGCTCGGCGACCGATTGCCGGGGAGATGGTTGCTCCGATCGGCTAAGCGACGAACTCTCCAGACGAAAACGCGGGCGCTCAGGCGGCCTTCTCGCCCAATGCTCTTGGCCCCAGAGCTCTCGATCCTCAGTACGGAGTCCCTCGATAAGACCCCACCCAAACATGGTAGAAGCAGTGCTGGTTGCGTCATGCCTGAAGACCACATTCCGCCCAAACATGCTAGAAGCAGTGCTGGTTGCGTCATACCTGAAAGCCACATTCCGCCTGGTATAGGTCCGTAGTATTTCAGCGCTAAGGAATGTTGGTTGAAAACGATCGTGCTCAGCGCTTTGGCTCGAACGTCCTCTTCTAGGAATCTCGAGCCTCATACGTTCAACAGGTCTGACAAGATGTTTTGGTAGGTCGCCCAGTCTTTCTCGGCATTACCCAAGCGATTCATCACCTGGGCATTGCCGGGGTAATCGTGGCAGTCGCGGTGGAAGTTTGCATGGATAAGAATACCGGACACCTGTATGCTTTCTTCTTCCAGGCGCTGGGTAACGATTTCACTGTCCAGGCTAAAAGTGAGTCGTCCTCCATCTAACGGATAAACAAGCTTGAGACCCACGGTTTGTAGCGGGTGAGCCTCGTTATCCCATACACCGGATTTTAGGAAATGGTCCTTCAAGAACGCATTTGCATCGGCGTGCTCTACGAAGCTACGAAAATTGATGCCCACGGCCGAGTAACGAACGTGGGGCAGAACCTCGACGTACTTCTGCGTAATGTCAACAACTTTGCTGGACTGAGGGACACCGAGAGCAGAGGTATCAATAACCTGCAGCCTATGGGATTCGACGGACACCGTCACGCCGCTATCGTATGACACCGTAGCGAACGGTGGCGTGGTGATTGCCGGACCCATGACCTCCCATCCCCAACCCTCCTGCACAATACCTTGCCGCTCCAGGAAGTCGGGGTTGAGTATCGTAGGATTGTGGTCGTTGGCAACCACTACCACTGAAAACTCGAAGTGACTGATGCTCATTACATTTCTGGGCTGGGCACCGGCCAAGCCCAGAGAAAGAATAACCAATTCAAGGTCGTGTGGCAACCGATCCGGCTTCACCGAATGGCCGGGGCGTGTCGCGTGACCTGCCGGAGACAGGACGGCGCAGCCGGTCAGGTTGCATGCCACGGGGCCGGCGGTCGCATGGCGTGCGCGGCACACCTTACTGCTACCGTTGCTCGACCTTCTCTGCAAGCCAGATCTTGATTTGGCACTGGTACGGCACGTCGCGCCTGTTCGCCTCGATCTTGATGCGTTCCAACAAGGCCAGCGGCAGCCGCAGCGAGATCGCTTGGGTGGAGGGTTTGAGATTGGGGAAGCGCACGCGCTGCCCCAGGGACCAGTCGAGGTACTCGGTGGAGTCATGGGTTTCCCAAAACTCGCGCTCCTCAGCCTCGGAGGCGAAATCAGGAATAGGTTTAGGTTTCTTGCTGATAGCCTTTCTATGCATGTCGCGGGCGGAAATTACCCGGATTCTAGTAGTATCGAAACGCAATGTGAAAGCCAGGTAGGGTCGGTATCGCCCGCCGCGATGCGGAGCATGGCCGGGCCATACAAACGCTATTCGCCGGTTTATGGGCAAACCAAGAGGGTCGCGACGTGAGCATGAAGCGAGAGAAAGTCAGGTGCGTAGGCTGAGACGAACGGGGTGGATCCCGTTCCCACCGCGTCCGCAAACTGTGTCGCTGGGGTCAGGCTGCGGCCCGTGCCAGCCCACATCAGTAATGCCACATTGACATGCCATGTTATTACGCCATAATTCTCGCTATGGCCGCCGCACGGAATTTTCACGTGCCCTTACCAGAAAGCACCTACCGCGAGCTCCGCGAGATCGCCGAACAGCTTCACCGACCTGCGACCCAGTTGGGACGTGAGGCTATCGAGAGCTGGTTGAAAGAGGCCCGACGCGCATCGATCGCGGAGGCTATCCAGGCGTATGCAGAGCAAGCCGCGGGAACGGCAGCGGATCTCGACGAGGCGCTCGAAAACGCTTCTATCGAGTGTATGGGATCGACGGAGGGGGGATCGACGGAGGGGCGCGAGGATTGAAGCGAGGCGAGGTCTACTGGGCCCGGCTCGCGCCCCGATCAGGATCGGAGCAGACGGGGCGCCGGCCGGTGATCGTGCTGTCCCATGATGCATTCAACAACGTGCCCACGTGGCGATCGGTCATCGTGGTCCCCGTCTCGAGCTCCCTGCGACAAGCCGGGCGCGGTCCGACCGCTGTACCGCTACCCATCGGAGTGGGCGGCCTTGAACGCGATGGCGTCGCTGTGTGTCACCAAGTCACCACACTCGACCGGGGCAAACTCGCCGAGAGGATTGGACATATTCCAGTCGAGGTCATCGCGAAGATCGAAGATGGACTCAAAGCTGCGCTCGGCATGGTGTAAACCGTGGCCATGGCCTGAGCATGGACTACGGGCGACGGTGCGGAGCCGCATGCGGCGTGGTGGAAACGCTCGATTGTATGGACTACAGCCCGCGTAGCGCGCAATAGGTGACAGCCGGGTCGGGTGGCCATCGCCTACCGGTGGCTGTCCCCACCCCCAAAGGCCGAGGAGGCTTCGAGCGGTAACGCTAGACCCGATGCATAATCCGCGTGCGTGCCCCTCCGCCCGAGACCCACGACGCGTGAACCCCCACTCTGCCCCCGCCCCTTACCGTTTGAAATGGTTCGACGGCGGGCCGGCCCTGTCGGCTTTTCGGTTGGAGAAGCGTCTCGCGCTGTTGCGTGAGCGCGCCGCCTGGGTGTCGGGGCTCGCGGCCAGGTGGGTGTATCTCGCACTCCTCGATGGCGAGCCGCCGGCCACCGCGCGGGAGCGGCTGCGGGCGATCTTCGGCGCGCCGTTCGAGCCCCCCGGTGCGCAGCCCACCCTGCTCGTCACGCCGCGCCCCGGCACCGTGTCGCCCTGGTCGAGCAAGGCCACGGACATCCTGCAGGGCTGTGGGCTTTCGGAGGTCCGGCGCGTCGAACGCGCGACCCTCTGGGTCCTCGATACCGGGGCAGAGCCGAGCCCGGAAGCGCTGCTCGCCGTCGCCGCGCCGCTCCACGATCGGATGACCGAGGCGGTGTGGCTGAACGCGGCAGAAGCCGAGGGGCTTTTCGTCCCGGCGGAGCCGGGGCCGCTGGTGCGCGTGGGCCTCTTGCGCGAGGGGCGCGATGCCCTCGTGGCCGCTAACGCGCGGCTCGGTCTCGCCCTGTCCTGGGCCGAGATCGACTACCTGCTTTCGGCCTATCGGGGGCTGGGGCGCGATCCCAGCGATGCCGAGCTCATGATGTTCGCGCAGCTCAACTCCGAACACTGCCGCCACAAGACCTTCAACGCCGACTGGACGGTGGACGGCATGCCGCAGGAACGATCGCTCTTCGAGCGGATCCGGGAGACCCACGCCGCCCATCCGGGACGCATCCTCTCCGCCTACCACGACAACGCCACGGTGAGCCGTGGTTACCTCGCGAGCCGCTTCTTCCCGGTCTCCGGGTGCTATGGCTACACGGAAGAAGAGGTGCACCTCATCGCCAAGGTCGAGACCCACAACCACCCGACCGCCATCTCGCCCTATCCCGGCGCGGCTACGGGCACGGGCGGGGAGATCCGGGACGAGGGCGCGACCGGCCGCGGCGCCAAACCCAAGACGGCGCTTTGCGGGTTCTCGGTCTCGAACCTGCGGATCCCGGGTTTCGTCCAGCCCTGGGAAGAGGACCACGGGCGGCCGGCGCGCATGGCCTCGGCACTCGCGATCTTGCTGGAGGCGCCGCTCGGCGCCGCCGGCTACAACAACGAGTTCGGGCGCCCGGCGCTCGCCGGGTATTTCCGCAGCTTCGAGCTGGCGCTGCCCGGCGAGACCGCGATCCGGGGCTACCACAAGCCGGTGATGCTCGCGGGCGGTCTCGGTAACATCCGCCCGGGCCACACTCACAAGCAGCCGGTTCCCCCGGGGTCCGTGATCGTGGTGCTCGGGGGGCCGGCGATGCGCATCGGGCTCGGCGGCGGGGCGGCGTCGTCGATGAGCGCCGGCACGGGCGACGAGGGGCTGGACTTCGCCTCGGTGCAGCGCGACAACGCCGAGATCGAGCGCCGCTGCCAGGAGGTCCTGGACGCCTGTTGGGCCCTGGGCGAGGACAACCCGATGCTGTCGATCCATGACGTGGGCGCCGGCGGCCTCTCGAACGCCGTGCCCGAGCTATTACAGGGCAGCGGCCTCGGCGGGCGCATCGAGCTACGCGCCATCCCGAGCGCCGATGCCGGCCTGTCGCCGCTGGAGATCTGGTGCAACGAGGCCCAGGAGCGCTATGTCCTGGCGCTCTCGCCCAGATCCCTCGGGCGCTTCGCGGCGATCTGCGCCCGCGAGCGCTGCCCGCATGCCCCGATCGGTGAGGCGACGGCCGAGCGCCGATTGGTCGTGCTTGACCGTGAGTCCAACAGTATCGATCGCGAGGCCATCGCGTTACCCATGGACGTCCTGTTCGGACGACCCCCCAGGCTCCGCAAGGCGGCGAGACGCGAGCGCAAGGCGCTGCCGGCACTCGATACCTCGCGCCTCTCTCTCGAGGCGGTGGTCGAGCGGCTGCTACGGCTGCCCGCGATCGCGGACAAGCGCTTTCTCATCACCATCGGCGATCGCAGCGTCTCGGGGCTCGTATGCCGCGATCAGATGGTCGGCCCCTGGCAGCAAGCGGTGGCCGACTGCGCCGTCACCGCGTGCTCGTTCCGGGGCTACACGGGCGAGGGTATGGCGATCGGCGAGCGCGCCCCGATCGCGCTCATCGATGCCTCCGCCTCGGCGCGCATGGCGGTGGGCGAGGCCCTGACCAATCTCGCGGCTGCCCGTATCTTGAAGCTCGACGATGTGCTCCTGTCCGCGAATTGGATGGCGGCGGCGGGTGATCCCGCGGAGGACGCCCGGCTCTTCGATGCCGTAGAGGCCGCGACGGCGCTCTGTATCGCACTCGGGATCGCCATCCCGGTCGGCAAAGACTCGCTCTCGATGCGCACCATATGGCGGGAAAGGAACATCGAAAAGGTGGTGACGGCGCCGCTCACCTTGGTCGCCTCGGCCTTCGCGCCGGTCGCCGACGTGCGCTGCTCGCTTACCCCCGAGCTGGCGCACGAGCCGGATACCGTGCTGGTCCTCATCGATCTCGGGCGCGGCCGGAACAGGCTCGGCGGTTCATCGCTCGCGCAGGTCTACGGGCAGCTCGGCGACGAGCCTCCCGATCTGGACCATCCCGAGGACCTCGAGTCCTGCTTCCGCGTCGTCCAGCTCCTGAACGAGATGGGGCTTATCCTCGCCTACCACGATCGTTCGGACGGCGGGCTCTTCGTCACCCTCATGGAGATGGCGCTTTCGGCTCGGACCGGCCTCTCTGTCAACCTGGGGGCGCTGGGTATGGACCCGCTGGCCGCGCTCTTTTCCGAGGAGCTGGGCGCGCTGCTCCAGGTGCGCCAAGAGGATGTCCCGGCGGTGCTTCAGACCTTCCGGGCCGAAGGTCCCATCGGTAGCCACGTCCACGTGATTGGAGAACCCATCGCCGAGCCGAGGCTCCGGCTGCGGCACGGGGAGCGCGATCTCGCGGGCTTCGCGCTCTCGGATCTCCAGCGCGCCTGGTCGGAGCTGAGCCACCGCATGCAATCGATGCGGGACCATCCGGGCTGCGCCGACGAGGAATACCGGGGCCTCTTGGATGCGAGCGATCCGGGGCTCTCGGTGACGCTCTGCTTCGATCCGCGCGAGGACCAGCGCTCAGCCGAAAGCCGTGGAGGGGCGGGGGGGGG
>JALZID010000333.1 GCA_030860485.1 Pseudomonadota bacterium
TTAACACGGCTATGGTCGCGCCACCTGCCGAAGAAAGCGAGCCTGTTGAGCTTGAGAAGGGGCCGAATATTCAGCCGCTTCCACCGTTTCATCCATTCCCGGATACGGTGGAAGGGCCGGTCCTCCTGAAAGTGGGAGATGATATTTCCACCGATGAGATCATGCCGGCTGGAGAGCAAGTGCTGCCGTATCGGAGCAACATTCCCGAAATCAGCAAGTTCGTATTCGCCCGAATGGATGAGACGTTTTACCACCGGGCGGTGCAGCACTTGTTGTCGGGATGCCTGATCGTCGCCGGCAGAAACTACGGCCAGGGCTCAAGCCGCGAGCATGCCGCCATTGCGCCTCGGTATTTGGGACTCAAGGCTGTCGTCGCGAAAAGCTTTGCCCGCATTCACCGGCAAAACCTGATCAATTTTGGGATCCTGCCGTTGACGTTCGCGGATCCGAGTGACTGGGAACAAATCGACCAAGACGACGTCCTCAGTCTTCCGGATATCCGCGCGGCCATCCCACAAGGAATCCAGGTAAAGGTCATCAACAAGACGAAAGGTGAAACGTACCTCGCGGAACATGCATTGACGGGACGACAAGTCGAGATGATTTTATCCGGAAGCCTGCTCAACCTGATGCGCAAACGTCAGGGATAGCTGGGGTCGGGTCTGATGCTGGAGCTTAAACGCGTGTACGACCCACCTTCGGCCGATGACGCCGCCGTGATGCGCCCGTGGGAGCACGGCGGGGGCTCTTCGCTCGGCGCCAAGGTCCGCATCGAGGCTCGCGATCGCGTCACCTCACAGCCCCGACAGCCGGCCAGAATCCGGCCGGGCCAACCCAAATACCCTCTTCACCGCCCCCGCGCGAACCACCCACTCACCGGCCGACCCGTGCGACGCAACCGCACCGGTTGAAAAGCTGCGTTGAAAGTCCTATCCTTATCGGTACGGCGCATCCCAGTCACCATCAGCATCACGGAGAATTAAATGAGCGAAGAAAATACGAAACTCGACGGGCCCGACCTCGCGCAAGGTGTGGCCATTTCGACCGTCGCCGAGGGCGCCATGCTGCTTGGCCACACGCAGGGCGAACCGATAATTCTCGTGCGTCGCGGCGGGGAGCTATTCGCCATCGGCGCCGTCTGCACGCACTATAGCGGCCCGCTTGCCGACGGGCTCCTTGTCGACGATACGGTTCGCTGCCCTTGGCATCATGCCTGTTTCAGCCTGCGCACCGGCGAGGCGCTGCGGGCGCCGGCGCTAAAGCCCGTCTCCTGTTGGCGCGTCGAGCTGCGGGACGGCAGCGCTTTCGTTAGAGAAAAGCTCAAGAGCGCCATCCGGCAGCCGCCTCCCGTAGCGTCGGGCATGCCGGGATCGGTGGTTATCGTCGGTGGCGGTGCGGCGGGTAACGCTGCTGCGGAAATGCTTCGCCGGGAGGGCTACCCCGGTCGCCTGACGATGCTGAGCGCCGATGCGTCGGTACCCTATGACCGGCCCAATCTTTCCAAGCAATATCTTGCGGGCAAGGCGCCCGAGGAGTGGATTCCCCTTCGATCGGCCGAGTTCTATCAAGAACAGGACATCGACTTGAAGCTCGGCGTGCGCGTCGCCACAATCGACACGGCGAGTCGGCATGTGCGCCTAGTGGACGGCAGTCGCCATGCCTATGATGCGCTGCTGCTCGCCACCGGCGCCGAGCCGGTGCGGCTTGAGCTGCCCGGCGGAGATCTCCCCCATGTACATTATCTGCGCACGCTCGCCGACAGCCGCGCCCTGGTCGCCCAGGCGCTGGTTTCGCAGCGGGCCGTGGTGATAGGCGCGAGCTTCATCGGTCTGGAGGTGGCGGCATCACTTCGAGCACGCAATATCGACGTGCATGTGGTCGGACGGGAGACCTGTCCCATGGAGAAGACTCTCGGCGCGGAGATCGGGAACTTCATCCGCAAACTCCATGAACAACACGGCGTGACCTTCCATCTCGGCACGACAGCCGCCTCTATAGACAAGCGTAGCGTCACGTTGCAGAGCGGAGAAAGCCTCCCGGCCGATCTCGTCGTCATCGGCGTCGGCGTGCGGCCGGCGATTGCACTGGCCGAACAGGCCGGCCTCGCCATCGATCGAGGAATCACTGTGGACGAGTACCTGGAAACGAACGTCCCGGGCATCTTCGCGGCCGGTGACATTGCGCGCTGGCCGGATCGGCTCACCGGCGAGCGCATCCGCGTCGAACACTGGGTGGTGGCCGAGCGCCAGGGGCAAACGGCGGCGCGCAACATCCTGGGGCGACGAGAACGGTTCGA
Source organism: Pseudomonadota bacterium (assembly GCA_030860485.1). Classification (NCBI taxonomy): domain Bacteria; kingdom Pseudomonadati; phylum Pseudomonadota; species Pseudomonadota bacterium. The sequence goes on from JALZID010000333.1 coordinate 2,297, forward strand.
TGCCGTCCCGTTTTTCTGGACCGAGCAATACGATTTCGGCCTCGCTTATGTCGGCCACGCCGAACGATGGGACAAAGCCGAGATCGACGGGCAGCTTGACGCGCGCGACTGCACGGTCACCTTTCGAAGCGGCGGCAGCAAACTGGCGGTCGCCGTGATTCACCGGGATCTCGAAGGGCTGCGCGCTGAACTCGAATTCGAGAGGACAATCGCAGATCTCGTAGAGGAGTCCGCAGCCGGAGGCGAACCATCATGACGGGAAAATTCAAAGTCGGCGATCACGTCCGCTGGAATTCGGAGGCTGGGCATGTGAGCGGCAGGATCATCAAGGTTCACACAAAAGATTGCGATTACAAGGGATACACGCACCACGCCAGCAAGGATGAACCGCAATACGAGATCAAGAGCGACAAGACCGAGCACATCGCCATGCACAAGGGCACGGCGTTGCATAAGATCGATTGAGGAACGCAGCGCTCACTGTAGGTGAGTCGCGATATTGCGGGACGAAAAACCATGGGCTCAACGATCTGGACGATAGGCCATTCGACCCGCCCGCTGGACGCGTTTCTCGAGCTGCTCGCCCGCTACCGGCTGGAGGCGGTCGCGGATGTGCGCCGCTTCCCCGGATCGAGGCGC
>JALZID010000334.1 GCA_030860485.1 Pseudomonadota bacterium
TTAACACGGCTATGGTCGCGCCACCTGCCGAAGAAAGCGAGCCTGTTGAGCTTGAGAAGGGGCCGAATATTCAGCCGCTTCCACCGTTTCATCCATTCCCGGATACGGTGGAAGGGCCGGTCCTCCTAAAAGTGGGAGATGATATTTCCACCGATGAGATCATGCCGGCCGGAGAGCAAGTGCTGCCGTATCGGAGCAACATTCCCGAAATCAGCAAGTTCGTTTTCGCCCGAATGGATGAGACGTTTTACCACCGGGCGATGCATCACTTGTTGTCGGGATGCCTAATAGTCGCCGGCAGAAATTACGGCCAGGGCTCAAGCCGCGAGCATGCCGCCATTGCGCCGCGGTACCTGGGACTCAAGGCTGTCATCGCGAAAAGCTTTGCCCGGATTCACCGGCAAAACCTGATCAATTTTGGGATCCTGCCGTTGACATTCGCGAATCCGAATGACTGGGAAAGAATCGACCAAGACGACGTCCTAAGTCTTCCGGATATCCGTGCGGCCATCCAACAAGGAATGCAGGTAAAGGTCATCAACAAGACGAAAGGAGAAGCGTGCATCGCGGAACATGCATTGACGGCACGACAAGTCGAGATGATTTTATCCGGAAGCCTACTCAACCTGATGCGCAAGCGTCCGGCCTAGCTGGCGTCGGGTCTGAATGCTGGAGCTGAAACGCGTGTACGACCCACCAGCCGATGACGCCGCCGTGATGCGCGGTGGGAACACGCCCGCCTTGTCATTCCCTTTCGGGTCACGACCCCATAACGGTCCGGGTGGTCTATGCGTATCTCGCGTCTGCGACCTTCTGGCTGCTAATAGGCACCGCCTACGGTCTGCTCGCTGCCATCAAACTGTACTGGCCGGATTTCCTCGCCATGGAAGGATTGTCCTTCGGTCGCATCCGGCCGACCCATACTCCGAACCTTCCTGCCGGTCAAGGTGACTTGACCGGCACCGGCGGACTCGCGTCCGGCCACCAGATGCTCGCTTTGCGTCACCCCACGGCCCCGACAGCCAACCAGAATCCCGCCGGGGCTGCCCAAACGCCCCCCCGCCCCCGCGCGAACCACCCACTCACCGGCCGACCGTCCGACGCAACCGTACCGGTTGAACAACGGCGTTGAAAGTCCTATCCTTATCGGTACGGCGCATCCAGTCACCATCAGCATCACCGAGGATTAAATGAGCGAAGAAAAGACGAAACTCGACGGGCCCGACCTCGCACAGGGTGTGGCCATTTCGACCCTTGCCGAAGGCGCCATGCTGCTCGGCCATACGCAGGGCAAACCGGTAATTCTCGTCCGTCGCGGCGGGGAGCTATTCGCCATCGGCGCCGTCTGCACGCACTATAGCGGCCCGCTTCCCGACGGGCTCCCTCCCGACGATACGGTTCGCTGCCCTTGGCATCATGCCTGTTTCAGCCTGCGCACCGGCGAGGCGCTGCGGGCGCCGGCGCTAAACCCCGTCTCCTGTTGGCGGGTCGAGCAGCGGGACGGCAGCGCTTTCGTTAGGGAAAAGCGCAAGAGCGCCAGCCGGCAGCCGGTTCCCGCAGCGTTGGGCATGCCGGGATCGGTGGTAATCGTCGGTGGCGGCGCGGCGGGTAATGCTGCCGCGGAAATGCTCCGCCGGGAGGGCTACGCCGGTCGCCTGACGATGCTGAGCGCCGATGCGTCGGTACCCTATGATCGGCCCAATCTTTCCAAGCAATATCTTGCGGGCAATGCGCCCGAGGAGTGGATTCCGCTTCGATCGGCCGAGTTCTATCAAGAGCAGGACATCGACTTGAAGCTGGGCGCGCGCGTCGCCACAATCGATACGGCGAGTCGGCATGTGCGCCTAGTGGACGGCAGCCGCCATGCCTATGATGCGCTGCTGCTCGCCACCGGCGCCGAGCCGGTGCGGCTCGAGGTTCCCGGCGGAGATCTTCCCCACGTACATTACCTGCGCACGCTCGCCGACAGCCGCGCCCTGGTCGCCAAGGCGCTGGTTTCGCAGCGGGTCGTGGTGATAGGCGCGAGCTTCATCGGTCTCGAGGTGGCGGCATCACTTCGAGCGCGCAATATCGAAGTGCATGTGGTCGGACGGGAAACCTATCCCATGGAGAAAATTCTCGGCGCGGAGGTCGGGAACTTCATCCGCAAACTCCATGAAGAACACGGCGTGACCTTCCATCTCGGCACGACAGCCGCCTCGATAGATAAGCGTAGCGTCACGTTGCAGAGCGGAGAAAGCCTCCCGGCCGATCTCATCGTCATCGGCGTCGGCGTACGACCGGCGATTGCACTGGCCGAACAGGCCGGCCTCGCCATTGATCGAGGGATCACGGTGGACGAGTACCTGGAAACGAGCGTCCCGGGCATCTTCGCGGCCGGTGACATTGCGCGCTGGCCGGATCGGCTCACCGGCGAGCACATCCGCGTCGAACACTGGGTAGTGGCCGAGCGCCAAGGGCAAACGGCGGCGCGCAACATCCTGGGTCGACGAGAACGCTTCGATGCCGTGCCGTTCTTCTGGACCGAGCAATACGATTTCGGCCTTGCTTATGTCGGTTACGCCGAGCGATGGGACAAAGCCGAGATCTACGGGCAGCTTGACGCGCGCGACTGCACGGTCACCTTTCGAAGCGGAGGCAGGAAACTGGCGGTCGCCGTGATTCACCGGGATCTCGAAGGGCTGCGCGCGGAAGTCGAATTCGAGAGAACCATCGCCCACAACAGAGTGACCGATACTTCGAGCAAAGGCGTTTAATACGGAGTCGAACCATCATGACGGGAAAATTCAAAGTCGGCGATCACGTCCGCTGGCATTCGGAGGCTGGGGATGTGACCGGCAAGATCATCAAGGTTCACACAAAAGATTTCGATTACAAAGGATACACCCACCACGCCAGCAAGGACGAACCGCAGTACGAGATCAAGAGCGACAAGACTGAGCACATCGCCGCGCACAAGGGCACTGCGCTACACAAGATCGATTGAGGATGCAGCGCTCACTGTGTAGGTGAGTCGCGATATTGCGGGACGAACCATGGGCTCAACGATCTGGACGATAGGCCATTCGACCCGCCCGCTGGACGCGTTTCTCGAGCTGCTCGCCCGCTACCGGCTGGAGGCGGTCGCGGATGTGCGCCGCTTCCCCGGATCGAGGCGC
>JALZID010000335.1 GCA_030860485.1 Pseudomonadota bacterium
TCGTACTTGTACTTGAACGCCAGGGGAATCGAGGCGGAGACCATGACCCCAAAGCCGTCCCGCGCATCAAAGTTCTCGAAGCGGCTCATAGAGACCTCAAAGTCCGGATAGTAGGCCTTGCGGGCCAAGGCCAGGGCCAGGCGTTCCTTATCTAAGGCTCGAGTCTGGGCCAGGAGCTCCGGCCGGATCCCGAGCGTTAGCTTTTCGAGCTCGGACATCGAGTACGGCACGGCCGGAGCGGGAGGATCTTGGGGCGCCCCCAGAGGGGCCTCGGGAGGGCGGCTGAAGAGCGCATTGAGCCGCGCCTGCGCCTTACCGAGCGCCAGGGTCTCGGTGGTCACCCGGTTGATCAAACGCGTGAGCTCCACTTGGGCCCGCAGGACATCGGGCTGAGAGACCTGGCCCACCGCGTACCTTTGCTCGGCGATGCGCGCAAACTGGGTCACCAGATCCTTATCCCGGCGGTAGACTTCGAGGTTCCGGTAGACCAGCCAGAGAGCGTAGTAGGCTTTCTTGACCTGCGCCACGGTGTCGATCTCCTCGGCCTTAAGCTCGGCCTCTGCCTTCTCTGCGTCCTTGGAGGCCATTTCGCCTTTCAACCGGAGCTTGCCCGGAAAGGGGATCTTTTGCGATAGCTTGAAGATATTGTTACCCGCCTCGTTGATGCGGAAATTCTCGGGGGCATTCCAGGCCTCCCAGGTCAATGTGGGGTCCTCAAAGGCCGAGGCCTGGGCAGGCACCTTCTGCGCGGCCTGAACGCGGCTCCTGGCCATCCCGATGGCCGGGTTATGGTGCCGGGCATAGGCCAGAGCCGCCTCGATCGTTAACACCTCACCTGTCAAGGATGCTGCCCCGTCTGTTTCATCCGCTGTAGGGTATTGCCCTTCGCCTGTCAGACCCGGGTTCGAGAAAACCGGCGCCGGCCCCAGCAAACACACGCAAAGACCAATGATACGCGGCGCCCTCACCCTCTTACTTCTCATCTTGTTCATGCTTTCCCCCTGGCCCACTGCCGATTACCTATGGCGCGTCCTTGCGCCGCCTGTTTGGTACAATCAACCCCAATGCGTCCCCTATTGATACGAATTATCCACCACCCCCACGGTGCGACTTCGCCAATGCACGGTTCTCCTCGGCAGCTTTCTCACACTCCCGTGCTAGTCGATCGGCATCGCTGGCTAACGTGGCATTTACCTTATTGCGGTGCCGCGTATACCGCTCGACCGTTTTCCGGTATTGTTCCGCTTTCTCCTGGGCCATCCGGGCCTCCTGTTCGTAGCGAGACACCAGGGCCTCCTGATCAGATCCGGTCCTGGTGTGTTCGATCGCTGGTTCCATGGTGCACGTCTGTAGGGGCGCGCAACCGGCCATTAACAGTATTCCAATTATGAGTAACACCTGTACATGTCTTTTCATGACTGATCTCCTCATATAATCAAAAACCATCGGTTTGGATGCCTCCGCCAAAACCCCGGGGCGACTCGCTGATAAGCCTGTCCTTTCCCCTCGCCGAGCGGCGATGGAGTACCGTGGCCCAGCTCAGGTGCACTTGACCCTCGGGCGTTCCGGCCCGCTCGAGTTTTGGCGTTTCGGTCCCTCCCCTGGCCATTGTTAGGGCAGGGGGATGGACGCTGTACACGTTTGGGATAGAATCCGATGACGACCTTCCGCCCGCGCTACACGGCGGCAGCCCCGTCAACGAGGCCGTGGTCGTTCGGGTCTAGGCGAGAGGTGCTGGAGGGGGACGGAAGTTTCGCGAGGGGTGATGCTGGAGGCTGCCCTCAGGCGGGCTGAAGGCGAATATCGCCGTTGACATGGTCAACGAGCCCACCTGCATTACTGCGCCGGCGTGGAAATACATGCACTCCGAGCAGGTGGCATCACAGGTACTGTTGCAACTGCACTCGGGGTCCGATGCAACCCTGGTCTCGTCGGGCTGCTCTCCAAGGGATTTAGAGCAAGGGTGAGAGCCTTTGGCGGGCGCGCAGCAGTCGGCCGGGCAGGACTGATACATAATCCCGCCAAAACCTGGGGACCACGCGGTCACCAGCGCGACCAACACCAGATTGCACAGGATTGCGTGAGCCCTTGTCATTCTCTCGGGTTCGGCGTGGTTAGTTCAGGGTGGATTGGCCGTGTTCCCCGGCTATGCTATCCCTGGCACCTTCGAACCGCACCATGCAGCGCGAAACGCCATGCAAGCTGTTATGAAGCAACACACTGTGGGCTCCTGTGGAGTAACTTCACCGGCCGCTGCCATAGAGGATAGGAGGTTCTATGCCCTTTTGCAACGCGTACTATCTCGTCGGAGGGGCCAGTTGTGATTGGGCAGTCCGCGCGAGGGAGGGAAGGGCTCGTTTGGGGTAGCCTGGATGGGTTAGGGGTGCGGCTTCAGTGACTCCGAGGCGGGCATTGGGTGCCCCGGGGCGAGTGCTGCGTTGGCCGGGTGTTGACCGGCAGAACCGGGCGGGGGGAAGGGGTACCGCCACCGGCAGGCTGGCCCGTGGTCAACCGCCGCCGCACGCAACGGGGCATTGGGCGCTAAGATGCCATGATACCGATGGCGGGTGGCGCCGTGGGGGTGGGACCGGTAGTGAGACCCAGACGCCTATGCCGATCGTGATCCTGTTCGGTCTGCTCTCTTCGACGGCACTGAATATGATCGTCGTCCCGGCACTCTACTTCCGTTTCGGATCGGTGGTGAGAGCAAAAAAACAACTTTCCACTGTTAGAACAGTAACGGCTTAGATAAGCGATACATCAGCCCGACAGCGCCGCATGCGCCGATAACGGGAATGATCCCGACGTTATAGCGAAAGAGCGCCACGGATGCGGCCAGGCCCATCAGGGCGGAAAACCACTCGAAGGTCGCACCGAGTCCCTGAGGCCAGAGCACATGATAGGCAAAGAACACCGCGAGATTGAGTATGACGCCGACGACGGCCGCCGTGATGCCCGTGAGCGGCGCAGTGAACTTCAGATCGCCGTGGGTCGCTTCGACCAGCGGTCCGCCGATCAAAATAAAGAGAAACGAGGGCAGGAAGGTGAAGAAGGTGGCCACCGTGGCCCCGGCGGCGCCGGCCAGGAATAAGGCATCCGGTCCAAGCAAGGCCTTGGTCCAGGCGCCAACGAAGCCCACGAACGTCACCACCATGATGAGCGGCCCCGGTGTCGTCTCGCCCAAGGCGAGGCCATCGATCATCTGGGTCCCGGTCAGCCACTGATAATGTTCCACTGCACCCTGGTAGACATAGGGCAAGACCGCGTACGCCCCACCGAAGGTCAAGAGTGCCGCCTTGGTGAAGAACCAACCCATCTGCGCGAGCGCTCCGTTCCACCCGTTGTAGGCGATCAGCGCACCCAGCGTCCCCGCCCAAATCGCGATGCCGGCCATCGCGATGCCAATCAGCCTACTCGAGCTAAACTTGGCGTGGTCAGGTGTAGGCGTGGCATCGCCGATGAGCGCCGGTCCAAAACTCGCCTTCGCCGCCTGGTGACCACCCCCCACCTTGAACTTCGTAGGGGCGAGCCGCCCTCCTACGGCGCCGATGAGCCCCGCCCCTAAGACGATGTAGGGGAACGGGATATCAAAGATGAAGATGGCGACGAAAGCAAGGGCCGCCAACGACCACAAGACCCCATTTTTCAGCGCCCGCGAGCCGATCCGGTAGGCGGCAAAGACGACGATGGCCGTGACCGCGGGCTTGATGCCATACAAGACCCCAGCCACCGCGGGAACCTGGCCGAAGGCCATGTAGATCCACCCGAGCCCGATCAGAATGAAAAGCGACGGCAACACGAAGAGGCAACCGGCAAGGATCCCACCCCAGGTCCCATGCATGAGCCAGCCGATATAGGTCGCGAGCTGCTGTGCCTCGGGGCCAGGCAATACCATGCAGTAGTTTAGTGCATGCAGGAAGCGGCGCTCCGAGATCCAACGGCGCCGCTCGACCAACTCCTGGTGCATGATTGAAATCTGCCCCGCCGGACCGCCGAAGCTGATGAAGCCTAGCTGTAACCAATACCAGAACGCCTCCCGGAGGCTCACTGTGGCGGGCGCTGCGACTTCCGAAGACGGCTTGGCAGAATCATTCATCGCCTTTTCCTCTTACGCGGCCGGATCGCCGAAGCCGGCGCCGGGATCCCACCGACATCGCAGGCTCAGGATAAGCAGGAGCCAGGGCGGGGTGGCAGTGAGATTAGTATTCACGCCGAGTAATCTACTATGCTGTAGATCCTATAACAACAGTATGCTGACATTGTGTTGAACGCCCAACGGATTACGCTATGGGCCGCGGTCGCTCTGTTGCTCGTCATTGGCGTGGCCCCGCTTCTCGCGATGGTCACGGCAAGCGTGATGATCGATGGCAAGCCGAGTCTGATGCATTACCAAACGTTGGTATTCTCCCGCCGAGCCTGGGCCCTCCTAGGGCACAGCGTGACGCTGTCGTCCCTCACCGCGCTTTGTGGGACCGTACTTGGTGTACCGCTCGGCATCTTGCTCGGGAAGACCGACCTACCGCTCAGGTATCTATTCGTCGTCCTCTTCACCCTGCCACTGGCGTGGATCGTTATCGGCGCCTTTCCAGGCAATGGAAACGTTCGCCGCAGAGGACTTGACCGTTAATTTTGACGAAGTGGCGCAAGGACAGCTACCGGCAGGCTGGACCATCGACGCCACGAATCCAGGAGGTGGACTCGCCGAGTGGAGCGTCGTCACAGACCCGAACGCCACCAGCAAGCCGAACGTCCTGACCGTCAAGACAGTTCATGATACGTCGGGAATGGTGTTTAATTTATGCTGGACGCGGGATATCGCCTTCGAGGACGGTGAGATCGAGGTCAAGGTACGGGCCAATACCGGCAAGGAGGACCAGAGCGGCGGCCTGATCTGGCGTGCAAGAGATGTCAACAACTATTATGTGGCCCGCTACAACCCCCTCGAAAATAACTTCAGGCTCTACTATGTGAAGGGGGGCGCACGCAGATCGCGAACGCCCGTGGCATCGGTATCAAAGCGGGTGAGTGGTTCGGGATCAGGATCACCCAGCATGGCGCGAGGATCGAGGGCTACTTGAACGGTAAGAAATACCTCGAAGCCAAGGACGAGACCTTCAAAGGGTCTGGTGGGGTAGGCTTTTGGACCAAGGCCGATGCCGCGGCTATGATCGATTCACTCAGCTCAGCGTGGAGCTCCCGATCCCTTACGCCGAGGGTGGGGACGGAGTTCCCCAGTTCGGGGTGGGGGATGTGCTCATCGAGTACAAGCGACGCTTCGGGACCGAGGAATACCGGGGTTACTTCGGCATCAATCGGCCCTTGCACGCGTTCTGGCCGTTGCAGGCATTGAACGCGGTCGTGCACGCGCTTGTGCCCTTGCAGGAACTGATGCCCCAGCAGGCGATCTCACCCGCCTCGGCCTGGGGCGCCACGGCATCGACGGACTTGTACATCGCATAGAAGGCCGCGGCCGCCGCCACGCTTAGGGCTGCGCCCTTGGCCACGCGCATCCCAAGCTCCGGCTTGTTCGCATCCCCCGTAACCGAGGCGTCAGGTCCCTCACGCTCTTGCGGGGCACACGCCGCGGCGCGCCGGCCGTTGACCACATCCCACACGCTGCCCGCAACCAACAGCGCGAGCCCTCCATACACCGACCATGGCATCGGGTAGAGCCCCGTGACCAAGAGCCACAAGCCCGCTGCGCCGAAAACGCCACCGCCTAAGCCCAACCAGAAGGGGGCGATGTCCGCATGACCCCGCGCGGAGCGGTAGAGGAGCCATAGGCTCAAAGCGATAAACCCCACGAAGATGGGAAAGAGATAGGCATCGTGGATCAGGAACCCGAGACCCACGGCGCCCACCGCGGCAATGACCGCCGATATTCCTAGGCAGCACGCGGCCGCGATGGCTGCGCCCACGAGCCCGGCAAACTGTTTCATAAAGTCGTGCATGCCTTTCTCCTCCGGTGGTTACCCCGAAGATCACCGGTTTCAGAGACCGGTGCGCGGGGGTCGATCAAAATGGTTCGTGGCTTAGGGTCATGGGCCATCGATCCCCTTGCCGCGCCACACCCGGATTGCGGCGCAGAGCGAGAGCAAGAAGAGCACGGAAAACAGCATGACCGCCTCGTCGAAGTGCGCCGCGAGCAAAGCGCCGGCAGCGGTCCCCGAGAGTGTGAGCGCAAGGAGCGGCACATGACAGGGGCAGGTGATGAGCGCGAGAAAGCCCAGGACGCGGCTCCACCGGCGGCGCCGTGCGGGAGCGGGGTCATGCGTGAGAATGAGCTCGTCAGTTTTGATCATCGCCATCTCCCCAGAGAATTGAAATACACGCGATCAGCCGCCGAGGGAGGCTTTTCTTCGCCCCCTACCGGCTCAGCTCCTCGACTTATTTGGGCTTGGACGCCACTTTTTTTTTCTCGCTTCTCTCGTCGGCGCTTCTCTGCATCGGTCTCCTTCCGCGGATCTAGCCACATGAAGCTTAACTGCCACACCGCGGCTAGTATCAGCCCGATTGCAGCCAACCCTAATCCAATCGTCTCGAGAGTGCCTGATTCCATAGCGGACCCTATTTCATCCTGCGCAGCAGGACAGTTGTTTCACGTCTTTGGTGAAGGTCTGGGCGCAGAGCTTGAGCCCCTCGACCATGGTGAGGTACGGGAAGAGCTGATTGGCAAGGCCCTGCACCGTCAAGCGGTGACGGATGGCGAGCACCGCCGTCTGGATCACTTCCCCGCCTTCTCCGGCCAGTACCTGGGCCCCGAGCAGCCGCCCGCTCTCGCGCTCGGACACGAGCTTGATAAAGCCCCGGGTGTCGAAGTTCGCGAGCGCCCGTGGCACGTTGTCCAGGCTCAAGGTGCGGCTCTCGACCTTAAAGCCCTGCTCGCTCGCCTGCGCCGCCGTCAGGCCCACGGTCGCGACTTGCGGATCGGTGAACACGACCTCGGGCACGGCCGATAGGTCCAAGGCCGCCTCCCCGCCCAACATGTTGATCGCTGCACGGGTGCCGGCCGCTGCGGCGACGTACACGAACTGCGGCTGGGTCGTGCAGTCCCCGGCCGCATAGATATACTCGGCGCTGGTCCGCAGGTGATCGTCGACGACGATGGCGCCGCGCTTGTCTGTGTTGATCCCGACCTTCTCGAGCCCCAGGCCGGCCGTGTTCGGTGCGCGGCCCGTCGCTACCAGCAGGCGATCGCCCATGAGGGTCTCCCGGTCTATCTCGACGCTGAACCGCTTGCGGAACCAGCGCCTCCCGTAGCGCACCTGCTTCACGGCGGTGTGGGTCAGGATGCGCATGCCTTCGCCTTCGAGCGCCGCTTTAAGCCCTTCCCCGATGGCCGGATCGGTCTTAGACAGCAGGGTCGAGCGCGCGATGAGTGTCACCTTCGAGCCCAGGCGCAGAAACGCCTGTCCGAGCTCCAGCGCGACCACCGAGCCCCCGTAGACGATGAGGTGCTCCGGCAATCGTTCCGCCACGAGCGCCTCGGTCGAGGTCCAGTAGGGGGTGTCCTTGAGACCCGGAGTCTCGGGGAGGGCGGGGGAGGCGCCGGTTCCGATCAGCACGCGGTCGGCACGCAGCCTCCGCTCCTGGCCCCCCGGTTCTTTCACCACCAGGGCTCTCCCCATGGTGAAGTGCGCGGATCCGCGTAAGAGCGTGATCCTGGGATTGGATTCTAGGATGCTTTCGTACTTGGCATGCCGCAGCTCTTCTACTCGACCCTGCTGCTGGGCCAGGAGCGCTCGGCGGTCGAGGACGGCGGCGCGCTTCTTGATGCCGTCGAAGGGGTGGTCGGATTGCAGGTGCGCGAGATGCGCGGCGCGGATCATGATCTTGGAGGGCACGCAGCCGACGTTGACGCAGGTCCCGCCGAGAATCCCCCGCTCGATTAACGTGACAGTAGCGCCTTCCTCGGCCGCGCGGATGGCGCAAGCAAACGCCGCCCCCCCGCTCCCGACGATCGCGATGTGGAGAGCGCCTCGCGATCCCAATCGCGGTTTGGCGGAAGGCGTGGGCGTGTCGACGACCGGGATGCGCGGCCGGTGCGACACCTCCTTCCCCACAGTCGAACCCTTGCGATCCAGCACCTCCGCGCCAAACCCTTTGCCCTGGACGGTATCGATGAGCTTGGCGCTATAGATCCCCGCTTCGGTCTTGATGCGGGCGGTGCCTTCGTCGTAGGAGACCTGGGCTTCCATCACCCCCCTCATACCGGCCAGGGTCTCCTCGATCGACTTCGCGCATTGATCGCAGGTCATGCCGGTGATGCGCAGCGTTTGCACGTTCATATCGCTTGGCTCCTCGTTGCTTGTGGACCGGCGGTCTATTCGCTAAGCGCTAAGCCCCGCTTTGAAGCCTTTCGACTCGATGCGCTCGATGAGGCGCTCGACTCCCACATCCGAAGGCGCCTTCACCAGGGCAATCCCCTCTTCGTACGAGACCTCGGCCCACACACCCGGCAAGGCGTTCAAGGCGTCTTCGGCCGTTCGCGCGCAGTGGTCGCAGGTCATTCCCGTGATGTGAAGCGTATAGGTGCTCATAGTCTCTCTCTCTAAAGGTGAGGTCTCGGCTTTTTTAGGGTCGCCTTCAGGCCCCGTTCGGGGCACTCCGCTCTGTGCGATCTCATGGACAAAAGCCGCGGCAATCGTTCCGCAGGGCCATATGGTGCCGTGATGTCAGGCTTCCTTTTGATTCTTGCCCTTGAAAGTCGAAGCCGAGAAATTGTCCCCACAGTCGTTCGGTTCCCCACCACAATCCCGCTGTACCGATCACCAATCCCAGACCGAGCCAAGTCCAAGCTCGCGGTCCTAAGGCCGCTAGTAGAAATAACTTGAACAATATCTTGTAAGGACCTATTCTTTATGCGTGGACAAGGCCTGCGCAAAGCCACCAAGCAGAAATACCAGCAGTTGGTTGGTCGTCTGACGGAAAACACGCTGCGCCTTTGGGCGGCAGCCGAAGCCATGAGCTTCACCCTGGTGGCCGGTGCGACCGGTCTGTCGCGTACCACCATTCACGCCGGTATCAAAGAACTCGAACAGCCGTTGGGCAAAGAGCGTTCTGGGTTGGGCACCGCGCGTTTCAGGATCCGCCGGCC
>JALZID010000336.1 GCA_030860485.1 Pseudomonadota bacterium
CGGCGGCGCGCGCCGCCGCGACGTCCAAAGTGACCGAACCCGCGAGCCTGCTGTCCGCCGGCAAGCGGCCGAGCACCAGGTTCGCGTCGGTCACGGTCGGCTCGCCCCCGCCGCGACCGTAGCACGCCGGGCCGGGGTCCGCCCCGGCCGAGGCCGGCCCGACCCGCAGGAGGCCGCCGGCATCGGCGTAGGCGATCGATCCGCCCCCCGCCCCGATGCTGTGGATGTCTACCATCGGGACCGCCACCGGATAGGGCCCCAGACGCCCCTCGGAGGTCAGCACCACCTCCCCATCGACCAGCGCGACATCCGTGGAGGTCCCGCCCATGTCGAGCGTGAGGAAGCGCTCGTGGCCGGCGCCTCGGGCCACCGCACGAGCCCCCATGACCCCGCCCGCCGGGCCGGAGAGCAGGAGGTGCACCGCCCGCCGCGACGCGCTAGCGCCCGAGAGCGTCTCCCCGGCGCTCTGCATGACCGCGATACGCGTGGCCGGCAGCGCGCCCGCGAGCCGTTCCAGGTAGCCGTGGATCTTCGGTCCGGTGTAGGCGTTGAGCCAGGTGGCGATCCCCCGCTCGTACTCCCGGCGCTCCGGCAGCACCTCGGAGGAGCGGGACACGAACACCCCCGCGGGCAGGGCGGCCTCGATCGTGCGTTCCTGACTGGCATCGAGATAAGAGAACAGGCAGTCGATGGCCACCGCCTCGGCCCCAAGCGCACGCACCGTGGCCGCGAGCGCCGCCAAATCCTCTTCGGTGACGGGATCGAGGACGCCCCCATCGGCGCCGATCCGCCCTCCCGCCTCCAGGCACAACTCCCGCGGCACGGGCGGTGCGCACGGGCTGGGGCAGAGATCATAGAGATCGCGCCTGGCCTGGCGCCCGATCGTCAGGAGATCGCGGAACCCACGGTTGGTCACGAGGCAGGTCCTCGCGCCCTTGCCCTCCAAGACGGCGTTCGTGGCTACGGTGGTCCCGTGGATGATGCAGAAGCCCACTTCCGACAGCCCCAACGCCTCGATCCCCGCCAGGATGGCGTGCTCCGGCGCCTCGGGGGTCGAGAGGACCTTATGAACCCGAAAGCCGTGCCCATCATAGGCCACGAAATCGGTGAAGGTCCCCCCGGTATCCACGCCGACCACAAAGGCGCGTTTCCCCGGCCGCGTGCGATCTGCCTTGGTCATCACCTATGTCAACCACCCGGTCGATTCTCTGGCGTTGCGCGCTTCTGGTTCGATCAGGCCCTGGACGAACAGGATCGCAAATATCCGAAGGTCATCAGAGAGGTCGCGCCTACACCTGTCCAGTATCCAGAATAAGAATAAGAACTCCCACCAGCCGCTCTGCCAGGAAACGCCCGAGCGAGGCCCAGGATGGGCATCGACTGCTGCCTGTCTCTACCACGCCGATCAAGGGCTGGAAGGATGAAGTAGCTCTATCAAAACAATTGGTACCAAACCAGTACGGAACCCGCTATCGTCGCAGTGGGTGACCTGTCGGGTGATTGCGGGCGCAGCCCCCGTTTATTAGCATAGGGGATCCCAGCGCCGGCCCGTCTCCTATGCCCCCTTCTCCGACACCCCTGCGCATCGTCACGCGTAGAAGCCCGCTCGCCCTGCGGCAGGCCGAGATCGTCCGGGGCGAGCTCTTGCGCCGCCACGCCGGGCTCGGCGTCGAGCTGATGCCGGTGTGGACCGAGGCGGATCGGCGGCCGGATACCCCGCTCGCGCGCCTCGGGGGCAAGGGGCTGTTCGTCAAGGAGCTGGAACATTGCCTCGTCGAGGGCCGTGCGGATCTCGCGGTGCACTCCTTGAAAGACGTCACTGTCGAGATGCCGGCGGGGCTTTGCGTAGCGGCCGTCCTGGCGCGTGAAGACCCGCACGATGCCTTGGTCTCGAAGCGCTATGCGAGCCTCGACGCCCTGCCGCACGGGGCCCGCGTGGGCACCTCCAGCCTGCGCCGGCGCGCCCAGCTCTGTGCCCGCCGTCCCGATCTCGAGGTCCTGGAGGTGCGCGGCAACGTCGGCACCCGCCTCGAGCGCCTCGAGCGCGGCGACTTCGACGCCATCCTCCTGGCCGTCGCCGGACTCAAGCGTCTCGATCTCGCGGCCCGCATCACCGCGGTTATGAACCCCGAGATCATGTTGCCCGCCATAGGCCAGGGCGCGCTCGCGGTCCAGTGCCGCACCGGAGACGAGTACGTGCTCGACCTTGTCAAACCCCTCGACGACCCCGATACCCATGCCTGCACCGATGCGGAGCGGTCCTTCAACCGCCGCCTCGGCGGGGATTGCCACGTGCCCATCGCGGGCCATGCGGAGTTGCACGGTACGGAGCTATACCTTCGCGGGCTGGTGGCCCGACCGGATGGCCGCGAGCTGATCCGAGGCAGCGTGCGCGGCCCGAGGACAGAAGCCCAGTTACTCGGCATCGCCCTGGCCGAAGCGCTGATCGGGAGGGGTGCCGCGACGCTCCTCGCCGCCCTCGGCATGGTCGTCTGCGATGCGGGCTAGTACCGCAGGTCCTCTGCACGGGCTCGGGGTCCTGGTGACCCGACCCGCCCACCAGGCCCAGGCGCTTCAACGGCTCATCGAAGCGGCGGGGGGCCGTGCGTTCCTGTTTCCCCTGCTCGATATCAAACCCTTGGACGATCCGAGCCGGGCGCGACCCTGGATCCGCGACCTCGCCCGTTACGATATCGCGGTGTTCGTGAGCGCCAATGCGGTGGAGCACGGCCTGGGGTTGATCGACACGCACGGCGGGACGCTCGGGGCGATCGAGGTGATCGCCGTGGGCAGGGCGACTGCCCGGCGCCTGGAAGAGCGGGGCATCACGCGCGTCGCTGTCCCCGGCGAAGCGAGCAGTGAAGGCGTGCTGCGACTCGATACGCTCGGGGCAGACCGGATCGCCGGGAAAAGAGTCCTCATCTTTCGCGGGACCGACGGTCGGGAGCTTCTGGCCGAGGGCCTGCGCCGCCGCGGGGCGCTCGTGGACTATGCCGAGGTCTACGAGCGCGCCGTGACGGAGGTCGATCCCGAGCCCTTGCTTGGCCTCTGGGATCGGGGTGAAATAGACGCCGTGATCGTGACCAGCGCCGCGGCCCTGGAGCATCTCCTGTCGATGGGCGCCGGGATCGGGCGCGAGCGCCTGCTTGATGTGACGCTCGTGGTCCTGAGCGAAAGGCTCGCTGCCCGCGCCCGGCAGCTCGGCTTACGGCGCCCGCCGCTCGTGGCCACCGAGGCCGGTGACGCCGGCCTCTTCTCGGCATTGACGGCGTGGCGCACCCGGCAAGAGCCGCCGGGGTAGAGGACCCATGAACGACGAATACCTGACGAGCGCCAAACCACCAGGCGAGCCGGCCGAACCGCCGCCGCGACCCCCGTCGGCAGACGCCCATGGGCCCCCGCAGCGTGTGGAGCGCGGTGAACCCCCGGGACCTGCCGCGGTTTCCATCGGGGCGTCTCCGGAGCCTCTGGGCGGTATCACGGCCGCCCCGGCCGGGGCGAGCCAGACGCCATCCGCGGGTCCCCAATGGCTGGCGTGGGTGTTGCCGGCACTCTTCGTCCTGGCCTTGGTCGCGGCCTTCGGGTGGTGGCTTTTCGGCTACTCGCCGACGAGCGCCGGGACCCAGAACCGCATTGCCGAGATCGGGTCGCAACTGGACGGCCTCCGTCAAGAAATGGATGCGCACACCAAGACCGATGCCGAGCAGCTCGCCCGCTTGCAGGGCGCGGTGGAGGAGCAGCAGCGCCTCCAGGAGGCCCACGGCAAGTCCATCGAGAAGCTGGCCTTGTTGGCTTCACAGGACAACGAAGACCTGATCTTCGCCGAGGTCGCCTACCTCCTCGGGATCGCCCAGCAACGCCTGAGCTTCGAACGCGATGTCCCGACCGCCATCCGGGCCATGGAGGCGGCCGATCAGCGCCTCTTGAACCTCA
>JALZID010000337.1 GCA_030860485.1 Pseudomonadota bacterium
TACCGAGGACCTGCTGGACGACCCCCGCCCCGCGGTGTCTGTCGATAAGGTAGTAGCAATACTGTTTTGTGGCGAACGCCCAGAGCCAGAAGGTGACGCCGTTGATCCGCCAACCGGTTTCGTCGGCGTGGAGGACAGCGCTTTCGCGTATCGCTTGGCCGATCTCCTCATAGACACCTTCGAGAAGCCCGGCGAGACGCTTCCAGGCAAGCGTCAGGCCCCCCGGGCTCACCCCGAAGGCGTGCGCGACGGCGGCGTTCTTCACGCAGTTGCCGACACTCATGCCGATGCAGTAGTGCAGCCAAGCGGTATAGACGACCAAGTGCAGCCCCAGGGTGGCCCCCGGCAGCGCCGCGCTGACCTTCGGGGTGACGATCCGTTTGCAGCGCCGACACCAATGACCGTGCACGGTGTGCTCGGTGATCTTCGGGGTTATTTCCGGGATGTCCTCGATGATCCGACGATGGGTGCGGATAGGTGGCCCCACCGGCCCCTCGCAGTCGGGGCAGTGTTCGAGTCGGTGTTCGTGCTTCGCATCGATACGCGCCGGCGCGCGGCGCCAGGCACCGGCATGCCCTTTCTTCCGGCCCGGGGGCTTCTGCGCTCTCCGGGCCCGGGGTTTCAGGTACACCGGTGTCATCCCCGAGGGCGTGGTGGGGGTCACGGCTCCCTCCGCGGGGGGACCCCTTTATCTGTAACCACTCCCACTGCTCGGCCTTCTCCCAAAGCACGAGGAGCGCCGCTTCTGCTTGCGCCCGCGGCAGCTCCAGGATGCCGAGCGCCTCCTCGCGGGTCATGGCGCGGTGAGGGTTTCTCGAAAGTGCCGATAGAGCGGATAGACGTAGAGCGCTTTCGCCACCCCGTGCCGATGGTAGACATTGCCCCGCTTGGCATGCCCTCGGGTGGTGCCGAGGTAGTGCCAATTGGCCGCGCGGTAACAGGTGCCTTGGAAACGGCCGAGATCGACGAAGGTCTCGGCCAACACCACCGGGTGGCCATAACGCGCCTGCCAGGCGGCACCCAGGGCAGGAGGAGAAACCGCACGTTGTTCGTGACGAGAGGCAGCCGCGCGCGCTTTTGCGCGACACTCCAGCCGAGCCACCGCTCGCGTGGCGCACTCTTCCAAGCCGCACTCGCCCACCCCAAGCACCCCACCACTTGCCCCTCGATGAACACCAACTGCTTGAGGTGTTCCCCGACGAGCCGGGGACGCCCCAGGTAGTGGTAGTGGTGCACCAGGTAGTCCCAAAGATAGCGCTCCGCTCCGCAGACCTCCACGATCCGGGGCGGGGGGGTGATCCCCCACTCGGCCAATCAGGGGACTTTCAGCGTAGCGCGGGCTCCGGTCAAACCGTGGTTCGGCCCGGTTATTCTTGATGGCCTTTCGTGGCGGCAGCGTGACGTGCCCAGCCTCTTCCAAGCGCAGCAAGAGATCCCGTGCCGCAAACCCCTTGTAGGCGCCATTCGGCTGCCGCCACGCCCAGTGCTCACAAAGCACCTGCGCAATGAAGCTCCGGCCCTCCGCGCGTAGTGCGCGGCAATCGTCGCGCGAACCAACGCGATGTCTACAGCACAGAGATCACGCCCACGGTAGCGAAATAGGATCGGTTCCATGAAGGCCCCCTCAGTCGAGGGAACCCTACACGAAAGTCGGCGCTGACGCCACTGGGCTCTTCAGGAGGCTAAAGTGTTACCCATTTTCAGCTTTGGCTTTATCACGCGGCTTTCTGGCCCGCGCTGGGATAATCGCCACACCGTAATGTTCGGCGAACTCTTGGTACGTCGGATTCAGGCCCGGCTCGTAGCGATCGGCGCGGGTGACGGCGCTCTTGAGATTGTCCGGGACGATCATTTCAGGCGTGGATCCAAAGTAGCTCAACGCCCGCACGTGCGACCCGATCCAGTCAGGCAGTGTTTGCGTCCACGTCGCCTCGGCATAGGTGTAGTTACTCGCTCCCAGCACGGCGACAAAGATCTGCGCCGCACGGATCTCACCGCTACCGCGGTCGACGACCGGCACCGTCGGCCCGGCGTAGTCGACGAACCGGACGGGCAGGACGCCCGGCTGTTAGGAGGTACAGGATGAACAGCTTCTCCCCGGCGCGGTGGGGCTGGCGCATGACCAAGTCCACCCGTGCGCTGTAGCGCCGGTAACGCTCGCAGAACTGGCTATACTGCAGGCCCTCGGGGGTGAGGGCCTTGTACTCCTCCCACAAAAGCGCCAGCGTCACGCCTTTGCGTTTGAGCTGGGCGTGCAGCTCGGCGAAGTCCGGCAGCGGCCGGTCGTCGCGCGTAGGTGCCGCGGGCGGCGGATACAGCCGGTCCTCCAGCACCGTATCGTTCAGGTCAAGCGCCGCTGTCCAGTCCACCCCGGCGATGCGCGCGCGGCGCAGACACTCTTGGACCGTCGCAGGCGACACGCCCAGCGTGCGGGCGATCTCGCGCCCCGAGCGCCGTGCTTCGTGATGCAGGCGCAGGATCTCTTTCGTCTTACGCATGGATACCCTCGTATTTGCCATTGGCCTTGCCCTTTCGTCGGAAAAATCCGACAGGGTAAGGCCGG
>JALZID010000338.1 GCA_030860485.1 Pseudomonadota bacterium
GGTTGAAAACCGGGTAGGGATCGATCCGATCATCATCATTTCACCGTCCCTACAGCATCAATGACCGTTCGACCAACGATGGTCCCGCTCAGCACCTGCGCCGCCGCTGTACCGTTCAACCTTAGTCCGACAGGCTGCTAGTCCACGATACGCCACGCCCCGTCCCGATCCCGGCAGGCGGTACGCCTGACTTCACGGATCTTGCCGCGGTGCACCCTCTGGGTCACGAGCTCCCGGCAGGCCAGGCCGCTGCGGTAGAAGCTGCGGACGGGTGTCAGCTGGTACCGGGTTGCGGAGGCGGTGTCTTCCCACGCGATCCGCTCCCGATCGGCCGCACCGTCGAGGACCTGGTAGGTGCAGTCTTCATCGGCGGCACTCGCGCCGCCGCCGAATTGGCTGCCGAGGACGGCGCCCAATACACCGCCCAGCGCCGCCGAGGTCGCGTTACCCCCCGTCACCTGCGATGCCAGGCCCTGACCCAGCACTGCCCCCGCCTGGGCGCCGCTCGGTCGCGGGATACACACGCCCCCGCCGAACAGCGACTGCCGCGTCACCCGGGGATGCCGAGTCTCGGCCTCTCGAAAGCTCGGTGCTGGATAGGTCGATCCGTGGAAGTCGTCCCAGTCGACGACCTCATCGTCATAGTCGCCGTGGTCCTCGTCGCGCCCATGGCGGTGGTGCTTTCCGTGTTTTCCGTCTCCCGCATGCTGCGCGCGGTGGCCGTTGCCCTTGGCCCAATCGGGGGGATCGGCGAGGGCCGGATCCGGTAGGACGAGGAGACCGGCGACGCCGGAAACGAGGGTGATGGCCAGAGACAGCGAGCGGAAGGGTCGGTGCATACAGGGGTGGGCCGAGAAGGAAACCGGAGCAACTATCGGCGCCCGGGAAGCGGGATTGAGGATCGAATCCCGCGCCATCACGACCAATGGCGCCCCCGGATCCCGCCGGAGATCACCTCGCTCATCGCTCCCGCTTGCGATACCAGCGCCGTGACCCGTGGCGCGGTTGGAGTAGCGGCACATCACGGTATTTGAAGGCCGGGATGAGCGCCATACCGGCTACGAAGCCGCCGACGTGGGCGATCCAGGCCACGCCCCCCTGCTGCCCCTCCGAAAGTGTGAAGCTCATCAACTGAAAGATGAACCAGAACCACAAGACCCAGAAGGCCGGCAGCCGGATGACCTGCGAGAATATCCCGAACGGCAGAAAGATGAGCACCCGGGCATAAGGATAGAGCAGCAGGTAGGCGCCGAGGACCCCGGAGATGGCGCCGCTCGCCCCGATCATGGGCACGGTGGAGCGTGGGTCGAACAGCCCGTAACCCAGGGCCCCGATCGCCCCACACAGGAGATAAAACAAAGTGAAACGGAAACGACCCATGGCCTTCTCGACGTTGTTGCCGAAGATCCAGAGATAAAGCACGTTGCCGCCGAGATGCAAGAGATCGGCGTGCAGGAACATGGACGTGAGGATCATCACGGCCTTGGGCGACAGGACGATGTCCGGGGAAACGCCTACGCCACGGAAAAGCACCGCCGGGATCAGTCCATAGCCGTAGATCACCTGCCGCAGCTCGTCCCGCCCCAGGGACAACTCCCACAGGAACACCAGGACAGAGATCACGATGAGGGCACCAGTGACGAGCGGAGCGGCGTGCCCTCTGCGGTCATCGCGCAGTGGTATCACGGTGTCAGGCGCGAGCGATGGCGGTCTAGGCCCACCGGATGGCGTGCCGGGAGGGATCGACACCCCGGCGTTGGGTGAGGGCGATGCTCATGGTCCGAGCTCGATCAAACGCCCCCGGTCGAGGGTCAGGATGCGGTCGGCCAGCCCCATCACCTCGCGGCTATGGGTCACGACGACCAGGGTCTTGCCCGCCCGGCGCACGAGCCGATCCAGGGTCTCCATGACCGCCCGCCCCGTGTCCAGATCGAGGTTGCCGGTCGGCTCGTCGCAGAGGAGCACATCCGGTTCGTGCACCAGGGCCCGGGCTATCGCGACGCGCTGCTGCTCCCCACCGGATAGGTGGTCGGGGAACGACCCGGCCCGGTCGGCGAGCCCGAGCTCATCCAAGATCCCCAGGGCCTGCGCCTCTGCCGTCGTGGCCTCCCAACCATTCAGCTCGAGCGGCAGGAGCAGGTTTTCGATCACCGTCAGGGTAGGTACCAGGTTGAAGGACTGAAACACGAAACCGATGCGCCGGCGGCGGAACAGGGTCCGTTCTCTCTCGCTCAGTCGCTCGATCCGGGCCCCGCCGACCCATACCGCACCGCTGCTCGGAACATCGATCCCGCCGATCAGGTTCAGGAATGTGGACTTGCCCGAGCCGCTGCGGCCCACGACGACCGTGACCTCGCCCTGCAGGAGGGTAGCCGTGATCCGATCCAGGACCACGCGCACCCGGCCCCCTTCGTCATAGGACTTCGTGACCTCGCGCAGATCGACGACCGGCGCCGGTATCGCCACGGGCAGGGAGGGAGGACGTTGGAGACTTGACGGGGCGATCCGCAAGTTGCCTAGGGCAGGAGCCCCGCCACCGCCTTGAAGCGATCGTGGCGCGCATCCCCGAGCCACTCGAACACCACAGATTCGGCGCTGACCACCGAAGCCCCGCTCCGCTGCATGCGCAGGAGGGCGTTCTGATAGTTCTCCAGCTTGCGCGAGCACACGGCGTCTTCGGCGATGAAGACCGTGAACCCATGGGCAACGAGGTCGACGACGGTCTGGAGCACGCAGATGTGGGCCTCCATCCCCGTCACCACGATGTGCGTACGCCCGGCATCCCGCAGCGACGCCAAAAAGCCGTCCGCGCGGACGCACGAGAACGCGGTCTTCTCCCAACGATGCACACCGGCAGGCAGGCACTCGCGGACCCTGGGTTCGAGCGGGCCCAGGCCCTTGGGATATTGTTCGGCGGCATGCACCGGCACGTCCAGAAGCTCTGCAGTCTGGAGCAGGAGCCTGGTGTTCTGCAGCACCCGATTGAGCACCTTGGCCGGCATCGCCGCGCCGAGCTTGGTTTGAATATCGATGACGACGAGTTGGCTCTTCTCTGCCTCACAGAGCCCTCCGACACTCGCTTGCCCACTGTGCCCATCCATCGTGTGCGACTCACCTCGGCTTGCGGCCGTCGGGCGGGTGACCCGACCCTCGCCCACCCGACGCGCGGCGCGTGTGCTTGAAACAACGCCGCCGCGGGTCGTAGAGTAGCATAGTCATAGGCCATGAAATCGATGAGGCCCATGAAATCGATAAAGCAGATACGCGCGCTCCTCTGGTCGTGGTGGCGCCGAGTGCGGACCCTGGCCGGGGATGACGCCTACGAACGCTACCTCGCCCACCGCGCCTGCCATCACGCCGATGGCGGGCCCCCGCCGACCCGTGCCGAGTTCTACCGGCGCGAGCTGGAACGCAAATGGAACCGGCCGCACCGCTGCTGCTGAGGAGCAGGGCCCCACGGCACATTAGAAAATTTCTCCCCTCGATTTCCCACCTCGAGCGCGCTCGTCGATAAGGATTCGGCCCGGGCGTTCCTCATCCCACCTTTCGCGACGGTAAGCCGAAGGCCTCCGATCGGATGCGGGCGATCTCGTCGCGGAGCTTGGCTGCTTGTTCGAATTCCAGGTCGCGAGCGTGGCGGTACATCGCCTCCTCGAGTTTCTTGATTTGCTTCATTGCCGCCTCGGGAGACCGGGCCCGGTACTCGGCGCGTGGCTCGGCAACCTTGTGGCGGGGGGCGCGCCGCTCTTCGGGATCCGCCAACTCCATGATGTCGGCGACGGCCTTGTGCACGCCGAGCGGGGTGATGCCGTGGACGCGGTTGTGATCCGTTTGTTTCCTGCGCCTTCTCGCCATCTCGTCGAGGGCGCGCTGCATGGATCCCGTGACCCGGTTGGCGTAGAGGATGGCCCGCCCCCTGAGGTTGCGTGCGGCGCGGCCCACGGTCTGGATGAGCGAGCGCTCGGAGCGCAGAAACCCTTCTTTGTCGGCATCGAGCACCGCAACCAGCGACACCTCGGGGAGGTCGAGCCCCTCGCGCAAGAGGTTGATCCCGACGAGCACATCGAACCGTCCGAGCCGGAGATCTCGGATGATCTCGACGCGCTCGACCGTATCGATGTCGGAATGGAGATAATGGACCCGCACGCCATGCTCCGATAGATAATCCGTCAGGTCCTCGGCCATGCGCTTGGTGAGCGTCGTGACCAAGACGCGTTCGTCCGACTTGACCCGTATATTGATCTCGGAGAGGAGGTCATCGACCTGGGTGGTCTGCTCGCGCACCTCGACCTCGGGGTCCACGAGCCCCGTCGGGCGGACCACCTGCTCGGCCACTTGGCCCGCGCGTGCCAGCTCGTAGGGCCCCGGGGTCGCCGAAACGAAGATCGTCTGCGGTGCGAGTCGCTCCCACTCCTCGAAGCGCAAGGGCCGGTTGTCGAGCGCCGAGGGCAGGCGAAATCCATAGTCCACCAAGTTTTCCTTGCGCGCGCGGTCGCCGCGATACATCCCCCCGAGCTGGGGGATGGTCACGTGGCTCTCGTCCACCACCAGGATCGCATCGGCGGGGAGATAATCGAACAAGGTGGGCGGCGGCTCGCCCGGATTGCGCCCGGAGAGGTAGCGCGAGTAGTTCTCGATCCCGGCGCAATAACCGATCTCGTGCATCATCTCCAGATCGAAGCGTGTGCGCTGCTCCAAGCGCTGGGCCTCCAGGAGCTTGCCCGACACAAGGAGCTCTTCCAGGCGCTCGGCCAGGTCCACCTTGATCGCCTCGATGGCGTCGAGGATCGTCTGGCGTTTGGTCACGTAGTGGGACTTGGGATAAACCGTTAGCCGCGCAACCTTGCGCAGTGTTTCGCCCGTCAAGGGATCGAAGAACGACAGGGAATCGATCCGATCGTCGAACAGCTCGACTCTCACCGCCTCCGACTCGGACTCGGCCGGGAAGATGTCGATCACCTCCCCGCGCGCCCGATAACTCGCGCGGTGCAGCTCGATGTCGTTGCGGGTATATTGCAGCTCCGCGAGCCTTCGGAGGATGGCGCGCTCTTCGACCTCCGCGCCGCGCACGAGGTGCAGCACCATGCTGTGGTATTCCTTTGGATCGCCGAGACCGTAGATCGCCGAGACCGTGGCGACGATGATGGTATCCGGGCGCTCGAGCAGGGCCTTGGTCGCGGACAGACGCATCTGCTCGATGTGCTCGTTGATGGTCGCGTCCTTTTCGATATAGGTGTCCGAGGCGGGCATATAGGCCTCGGGCTGATAGTAATCGTAATACGACACGAAGTATTCGACCGCGTTTTGGGGGAAAAAACCTTTCATTTCCCCGTAGAGCTGGGCCGCGAGCGTCTTGTTGGGGGCGAGCACGAGAGTCGGCCTTTGCACGGCCTCGATGACGTTGGCGATCGTGAAGGTCTTGCCCGAGCCCGTGACCCCCAGCAGCGCCTGCTGGGCGAGCCCATCGCTGAGCCCTTCGCAGAGCGAGGCGATGGCCTCCGGCTGATCGCCCGCCGGGCGGTAGGAGGAGTCGAGGCGGAAGGGCCTGGTCACGGGACTCGACATCGAGCCGAACCTATTCGAATGTCCGGTCCTCTCTTGGATGTCTTAGTGGTTCTCACCACGGATCGTAGGTGCCGATATTCCACAGGTGCCCCTCGAGATCGCGGCAACTGAAGTCGCGCCCGCCATAGTCCTCGTCCCTGATCTCGATCACGATCTCGGCGCCGGCGGCCTCGGCCCTGGCGTAAATCGCATCGGCGTCCGATACGACCACGTAGGCGCTTTGCGTCTCGAAGCCTCCTATCTCGTCGGGTTGCTTTATCAGGCGGCCGAACTCGGTTTCGACTTCGAGGACGGAGCCGAGCATGATCATGCCGTTGCCGAAACCTGAGCTGCGCATGGCCTATCGTCCCATCGGCATTGGGCACGACGAGCTGTTTTTCAAACCCGAACGTCCGGCATAGCCATTCGATTGCGTTCGGCGCATCGCGATAACGAAGGCAGGGTATTATCGTCGCTCTGGTGTCCTTCGCGGGATTGGACATTACGTTCTCCTCTCTGTTAGCGTTCGTGGTCTGGGTCCAGACGTCGGACGAACAGGACCGGTCGGTCGAGGTGACGAAGGAACCCCGGCATTACACACCCGCCAAAATGTCGGGGGGGTCGTTTCTCACGCCTCGCGCACAGGCCCGCCAACCCGGCATGGACTACGAATAGGTTGATGGGCACGCTATGGGCACGCTACCATCTACCATTCGATGGGCACGCGACGCTTTGCCCATCCTACCCTTTACGGACCTCGCCAGCGTGCACTATACTCGCTTGAAGAGAATAACGAAGCCAGGAGGAAAGCCCCGGACTCCAGCCGCTGCTGCCGCGCCTGCCGGCGGCGCTTCTCCCGCGCTTTGCCCGGTACCATGACCAGCTCCTGCACCTGCCCCGGCGCACCCGGCGCGCGCTACAGCGGCAGTGGAAAACGCTCGCTCGCGGCCGTGCCCTGCTCTTGGCCTTGGACCAGGCGCCCGCGCTGGCGGCCAACTTCAACATCCCCTGCCCCGGCGACGTTGGCGACAACGCCGCCCTCATCCAAGCCATCAACGATGCGAATAACGAGGGCGTAAATCCCGGCCCGGATAGCATCACCCTAGTCGCCAACTGCACCCACACGCTGCTGGCATGACACACCGCCTCAAATGTCGGGCGTTTATCATCCCACCTATGGGGCTGCAAGTTTTCGTCAGGGCAGGCCTTCGATAGTGACTTTGCCGCCATCCAGCACCTGTATCCGCACCTCATGCCCAGCAAGCAGACACATGCCCACAAGCGGCTCCGTGTCGGTCGCATCGGTCTCCACGGTCCGTACGTGTCCGTCCCAGAGAATGGTTGCCGCATACACATCGAAGAACCGCTCGCTTCCGTCGCCGAGCTTCGCTCGTTGACGACCAAGCCAAGGAGGACCCAGCGCCTTGATGAGCATGGGGGGAAGCGTCAAAAACCCTGTGAAACCCGTGTCAATGATGGCTTCGATAGCTTCCTCCTGGCCGTGTATTGCATAGACGATAAGCGGGATCGTTGCTTCGTGGTTCGCGTTGACGACCCCCGTGATCACGCCGTCTCCGAGACCGTGCGTGGCCCGAAACGGTGGACTGCACGATGCCCAATGCGCACAAACCACGTCTGGGCGTTCGGACATCGGGCCAGAAGGCGGTCCGAAGCCGTGAGCACGTCGTCGGCCACCTCAAAGGCCCCGCTGTCTATGTCGATCGCCACGATCTTACCGCGGTTGCCGGCCTCGACCTCAGGACGGACAGAGCGCTCGTAGATGTCATCACCACGTCGTGCGTGCTCCTCTGGGTTATAGCGCGGTTGCCGTTTCGTCATTGACTTGCTCCCATGTTGGAAGACTGAGCTCGCGAATCAGCCGACGAAGGAACCCCGGCCCGCCGAAATGTCGCCGGTCGTTCCCCACCCCGGCTCGGCTGACCTGCCGGACTCGAAGCCATGAGACTTGGGGATCGTAAAGCCCGACCATGCCGGTAGCGCGGTGGCGGAGGGCTCGATGTGTTGGTCATGGTGTGATGTCCCCTCTTGGACGCAAACGTTGGGATCATGACGAAGTATGGTCAAAAGGAAGTAATCGGTCAATGGGGGGTAGGCATAGTGGGACCGCTCATGGTTTGAGAGGACCACACGCCCGCGGCATCGGCCGGCTCGGCGCGGGCCAGCTCGGCCACCTCACCGGGTACAAACAGCATCTCAATCCTTTTGCCCTATCCATTCTATGCCTTTGCCCGCATTGGCGGAAAGAACGCATCCCGGACCTTCCATACCGCCTCCATGTCGAGCTTCTCACCCTCAAAGATGACTTGACGGCTTTTCTTGTCCTTCCGGTTCTTGAGGTAGCGCGTCACGTTCATCCAGCGGATGATTTCTTGGCCGCTCGTTTCGTCCTTCTGGCGGATAACGAGATACACATCCACCGGCTGGCTGATCCAGTAATTGACGTGACGCTCGTCTTTCACGTCAAAGACTTCGCGTCCGTCGCCTTTGCGTGTCCGCAGATAGGAGCTCCACTCTTGAGCTGCACGTAGACCTTCTTTCCGCTGGCGCGGTCGTCGTTACCCTTGAACTGTCGGGTAAGGGACTGGCGCGGTACCTGAGTCACGGCTCGGCCCGTTTCCAGCCCCTCCCCATAAGAACTGCTCGTGAGGTTTTCCCTCAAGCAGCTCACCCAGCGAGCTTCATCGAAAGGGTTA
>JALZID010000339.1 GCA_030860485.1 Pseudomonadota bacterium
CGGCGGCGCCGGCCGACCCCCCGATCACCCCATTGGCTTCCCGCAAGGCGCGCAGGATATGGTCACGCTCGGCGGCTTCCAGTGTAACTGCCCCGTCGGAGGTGGCCGTTGCCTGTGCTTTCAGCTCTTCGATCGGAACCCGCGCCGGGCGACTGTTCAATCGGCGCATGGGCGCCCTCGTGCAATCCCTTGCCCTCCGGGAAATCCAAGGCGTGCAACCGCAATCGGTGGCTCTCGGCCTCGTAGAGTGCCAGGCTCGTGTATTCGTGCCGGATCACTTTGCGAAGGCTCGTGGTGATGGCGGCAAACAGCGGCTTCAATTCGAGGTTCGAGACCACCGCGTTGTTCACTTCAAGAAGCAGGCGAAGGTGGTCGCGCTCGTGGAAGAGCGCCTGCTGGTAGCGCTGTACGCTCTGATAGTTCAGCGCGTTGTCCACGGCGACCGCGACCTGATTGGCCACCTGCTGCAGGAATTCCAGATCGGCGTCATCGTAGGCGGCTTCCTGCAGGCTTCCGAAGCCGAGTGCCCCCAGCGGCTGCTGCGCCGTGGTGAGCGGGACCACGCACAAGGACTTTATGCTTTGCTGGCGCAAGATGGCGGTGACGCGAGGGAAGCGGGTCTCGTTTCCTACGCCCGAAACCACTAACGGCTGTTGCGTTTGCCAGGCCCACCCCCCCCCCGGGAGATTCGTGCACCGGCAGTTCCTGGCAACCTAAGGGATCGCTGCTCCGATCGCGTGCCTCCAGTGTGCACGCGCATGATGCTCCGCTGCGCATCGTGCAGGGTCAGCCGCATCTGGTCGAAGCGGACCACACGATGCAAGCTTTGGGCGAGCTCGTGAAAGAGCTCTCGCAGGTCGCGGTGGGCGGCGATGGACTCCGACACCTCCAGCAGGGTGCGGTGGTACTGCTGGGCGAGAGCTTCACAAGCCTGTTGAGCGTCGTTACCCAAGCTGCTGACCAACATATAGCCATTGCGTTTTTTGCCGTCCGATGACGCGATTGACCCCCCACAAATCCCGTTCATTTCCTATCCAGGCTCAGCGGTCCTGGAGCGTGGACCACAATGTACAGCATGCGCCCATCATTGCCAGGTTCTTTAAAAACTGGATCACTTGGTCCTGTGTCGCCTCGGGATCGACGCTCCAGAAGGCGTGGAAGGCGAGCGTCGTCGGGATGATAAAGAGGAAGAGCACAGCCGCCGCAACGCGCGCCCTCCAGCCGATAAGCAGCATCAGCCCGCCGCCGTGCTTCAAACGACACCGATCTCGGCGGCGTGTTTGGCTTGGAACGATGCGATGCTCACTTTAGTGAGCGTTTGGAGCGCGGGTCACGAGCCTGCCCCAATTACGTAGAACGCAGTTGGTCCGGCTTCACCGGCAGCTTCCGGACGCGTTTGCCGGTCGCCGCGAAGATCGCGTTGGTCACCGCCGGTGCGATGGCTGACGTACCAGGCTCGCCGATGCCCCCGGGTGACTCGGCACTCTTCACCAGATAGACTTCCACCACCGGTGCCTCGTTGATGCGCAGTATGCGGTAGCCGTTAATTGTTTTGCTCGACGCGGCCGTCCTTGATCGTGATCTCTTCAAAGAGGGCAGCAGTTATCCCGAAGATGATTCCGCCTTCCATCTGCGCCTTCACTGTGTCCGGGTTGACGCAGATGCCGCAGTCCACCGCACAGACTACGCGCTGGACCCGCACCTCGCCCTCCTTGGAGACCGCTACTTCCGCGATCTGTGCCAGATAGCTGCCAAAGGCGTGCTGCACGGACACGCCATGACCGTGGCCCGCCGGCAATGGCTGACCCCAGGCGGCCTTCTCCGTTGCCAGATCGAGCACCGCCCGGGCGCGCGGCGACTTGCCGAGCAGGGCGCGCCGATATTTGACCGGATCCTTCTTTGCAGCCGCGAGCTCGTCGATGAAGCTCTCCACCACGAAGATGTTGTGCGTGGGTCCGACACCGCGCCACCAACCCGTGACAATACCCGGCGGCCTCCTGATGGACGTAATCCACCAGGACGTTCGGAAGCGCATAGGGCGGCTCCGCTGCACCTTCCACGGCATCCGGATCGAGCCCGTCCTTGAATGCCGGCGGCAACCAGCGCGCAAGGATCGAGGACGCGGTGACACGATGGCTCCAGGCGATCGGCATGCCCTGTCCATCGAGGCCGGCGGCGAACCGATTGTAGTAGTAGGGCCGGTAGATGTCGTGCTGGATGTCTTCTTCGCGGGTCCAGATCACCTTGACCGGACCATCGACTTGCTTGGCGATCTGCACCGCCTGGGTGATGAAATCCACCTCGAGCCGCCGGCCGAAGCCGCCGCCGAGCAGATGGTTATGAACGCGGATCTTCTCGGGCGGCAGGCCGGTCACCTGCGCGGCGGTGGCCTGGGCGCGGGTCGCGACCTGGGTGCCCACCCAGACGTCGCAGCCGTCCTTGCGTACGTGGACGGTGCAGTTCATCGGCTCCATCGTGGCGTGCGCGAGGAACGGCACCTGGTAGACTGCCTCGACCTTCTGGGCGGCGCCGGCCATGACCTTGGCCATATCGCCCTGGGCCGGGCTCTCCTTGCGCGCGACCACGCCCGGCTTCTGCGAGGCCGCCTCGAGCTGCTGCACGATATCGGCGGTGCTGAGCTTGGCGTTCGGGCCCTCGTCCCGGCGGATGTCGAGCGCGGCAAGGCCCTGCTTGGCCGCCCACATGTGATCGGCGACCACCGCCACGGCGCCGCCGAGGCGAACCACCCGGTGCACGCCTTTAACCGCCTTCGCCTTGGCGTCATCGACGCCCGCGAGCTTGCCGCCGAACACCGGACAGGCGGCGACGGTGGCGATTTTCATACCGGGGACCTTCACGTCGATGCTGTACTGGGCCTTGCCATTGACCTTGTCCTGGCTGTCGAGGCGCTTGACAGGGGTGCCGATGAGCTTGAAGTCCTTAGGGTCCTTGAGCGCGACCTGGTCCGGCACCGGCAACGTTGCAGCCTTATCGACCAGGGCCCCGTACTTGAGCTTGCGGCCGGTCGGCACGTGGATCACCTGCCCTTCTCGGCGCGGCAGGAATTCGAATCGACGTTCCAGGTCGCGCACGCGGCGGACACCAGCATACTGCGAGCGGCGGCGCCGGCACGCCGCAGCGGCTCCCAGGCGCCACGAACCGATGTCGAGCCGCCGGTCGCCTGAAACCCGAGCAATGGATTGGCATAGAGCTTATCGTCGGGCGGCGCATGTTCGAGGTGGACCTGGGCCAAATCCACTTCCAGCTCTTCGGCGAGGAGCATCGGCAGGGAGGTGTAGGTGCCCTGCCCCATCTCGACCTGGTGCACGACGAGCGTCACGCGCCCTTGACGGTCGATGCGGATAAAGGCGTTGGGCGCGAAGGTGTTCGCCGTGGGGATTCCGGCGGCCTCGGCATTACGCATCAGCGCGGGCAAGGTGAAGCTCAGCAGCAGCCCGCCGCCGGCGGCCGCGCTGGCTTTCAGAAAAGCCCGTCGGGAGATACCGCCCTCGGATATGGGCTCGGCACCGCGTTCAGCAGCGTACAGCAGTTGTTCGAGACTCATGGTCAAGCTCCCTCTAAAACGGTGGATTCAGACTGCGCCGCCTGTTTGATTGCGGCGCGGATGCGCGAATAGGTGCCGCAGCGACAGAGGTTGCCGGCCATGGCCGCGTCGATGTCGGCATCGGTGGGATTTGGATTGCTCGCCAGCAGCGCGGACGCGGACATGATCGGGCCCGACTGGCAGTAGCCGCACTGGACCACTTCCAGATCCAGCCAGGACTTCTGCACCTTCTTGCCACTCGGAGTTTCGCCGATCGCCTCGATGGTCGTGATCTTCTTTCCGGCGACCGCCGATACCGGCGTCACACACGAGCGTGTCGGCGTACCGTCCAAGTGCACCGTACAGGCCCCGCACAGCGCCATGCCGCAACCGAACTTGGTGCCGGTTAGACCCACCACGTCGCGCAGCACCCAGAGCAAGGGCATATCCGGCGATACGTCGACCGTGTGGTCCTCACCGTTGATACCGGCACGGATGGATGACGCCAGGCCCTCTTCATAGTCGTCGTTGCCGACGATCCGTACCGCTAATCCCTCCAGGGCCGCGCGGAGCGCTTCGCGATCGGGCCCGACGGAAACGATCGCCGGATCGAGACCGCTATCCAGCGCCGTCTGGACCACATGCCGGATGACGGGCCGATCGCCCAAGGACATCAGCAGCTTGTTCACCGGCGCCGTGCGCGATGATAGGCCTGCCGTGAGTATGACTGATCCGAATCCCACCGCTACGCCTTGGTCCGTCGTGCCTGGGTGATCTGTGCCATGATCGAGATGGCGATCTCGGCGGGTATCACCGCACCGATGCTCAATCCGACCGGGCCATGGATGCGCGCGCAATCCGCTGCGGAGAAGCCGCGCTGTACCAGGCGGTCCAGCCGGCTCTCGTGCGTTTTCCGGCTGCCCAGCGCGCCGATGTAAGATGCGGGCGAGCGCAGCGCCCAGTCGAGCGCCGGATCGTCGAGCTTGGGATCGTGGGTCAAGGTCACCAGCGCGGTCCGCCGATCGGCCGTGATCTCGGCCAAGGCCAGATCGGGCCAGCGGGCATCGACCCTGAGCCCGCCGAAGCGCTCGCCTTCGGCAAACGCGCCGCGCGGATCGATGATCAAGATCTCGTAGCCCGCGAGAGCGCCGATGCACGCCAATGGCTGCGCGATGTGCACGGCGCCGATCAAGATCAGCTTGAACGGCGGATTGAAAACCTGGATGAAGACCGGCCCCGAAGCCAAGTCGAACCGCTCGCTGCGATCCTCGGCCAACAGTTCTCGGTTCCAGGTGATCGCGCCTGGGTCGAGCTCAGTATCATGGGACACTGACGCCGGCCCGACGGCGATCTGCTCGCCGGTGCGAAGCCAAGTCAGCAGCGCGACCGGAACCTTCGCCCTCTTGGCCTCGAGAATCGCGGATAGGACGTCAGGCTTCATTCGACTGACTGGCTCGACGAAAACCTGGATCCGGCCGCCACAGCTGAGCCCCGCGGACCAGGCATCCTCGTTGGCAACGCCAAAATCGAGCAGTGCGGGTTCTCCGGTCTCGATCACCTCCCGTGCGCGGCGCACCACTTCCCCCTCGATGCAGCCTCTCGACACCGAGCCCATGAATCGCCCCGCATCATCCGCCAGCAGCTGACTTCCCGGCGGCCGCGGCGATGAGCCCCAGGTCGCCACAACGGTTGCGAGCGCCACCCGCCGCCCTTCACTCCGCCAGGCGGCTGCCAGCTCCAACAGGTCCAGCTCATGCACCATATTGACCCCTACCTCCCGCCGCTGCCAAACCCTGACAATGATCTCTCCTGTCGTCGGGACCCTGACACTGGGTTGCGCGATTACAGGCTACGCGCTTAGCTTCTCGCCGTCGCGCGTAAGGCCGCGAGGAGCACGAGGCTTCATTGGCAACAAGGGCGACGTTCTCCGATTGATCGTTCATCAGTTGACTCCGCGGCGTCCTATGCTCGCTTCTCCCGCAGCGGCTTCAACGCGCCGCCCCAGCCGATAACCTGGTCGAGCATAGCGTTGACAGACTTCTCTTGCTGGGGAGCCGGCTTGAAGACGCTGAAGTCCTCGAAATCGGTGAAGAGAGAAAGACCGACCTGCGCCTTCACGTCGGCGATCTGCAGTTCCCCCATCACCAATCGCAGATTCTCCACGGCGCGTGTCCCTGACGCGCCGCCGTAGCCAACGAATCCAGCCGCCTTGTTGACCCACTCGTGGTAGAGGAAATCAATGGCATTTTTGAGCGCGCCCGATGTCGCGTGGTTGTACTCGGGCGTCACGAAGACGTAGGCGTCGAAGGACGCGATCTTCGCCGACCATGTCTTGGTGTGCTGGTGTGAGTACTGGCCCATAATCGGCGATATCGGCTCGTCGAGGAGCGGCAGGTTGAAGGCTTTGATGTCCACGAGTTCAAACTCGGCGTCGCTACGCTTTTGCGCGATTCCGTAAACCCATTTAGCCACGGCCTCGCCCTTGCGACCGGGCCGCGTGCTTCCGATGATGATGGCAATTCTAAGCATAAATTCCTCCTGTGCGGTTTCCAGATGCACGGGGCGTGTGCATATGAGTCGATGTCAGACGGATCAGTCGCTCCTGCCGATCGATCGCAGACTTTTGCAGAGGTTTCCTATCTATGCTATACAACACGGAGGACGATCTTGCCGCGCGTGTGGCTTGTCTGGCTGAGCTCGTGCGCATGACGCGCTTCCGACAGCGGAAAAACGGTTTCGACAATAGGCCTGAGCTTTCCCGACTCGACCAGCTTTGCAAGCTCAGTTAGCTGAGTGGCGCTCGGTTGAACGAAGACCGAGGCTTGCTGGACCCCATGCGCAGCGGCCCCCTCTGCCGAGGGAGGACCGACGATGGAAACCAGGATTCCACCCTTCTTCAGCACCTTCCATGAACGCTTCTGAGTGTCTCCTCCGATGGTGTCGAAGACTACATCAACATCG